>JAUIJX010000161.1 GCA_030430795.1 Alphaproteobacteria bacterium
GGATATCGTGTTTGACAATCTGCATGACACGATGTTGATGGGGCGGGTGTTCTTCAACGAGAACAAAGCCCTGAAAGATTTAGCGGTTGATGCGTTGGATCTGGAACTGGACAAAACCTTGCAGGTATCCGACTGGAACCGTCCTGAGCTGTTGCAGGAACAACTTGAATACGGCGCGGCCGATGCCGTGGTGGCTTTCGAGTTAGCCAATATTTTTGAGCAGTGGTTTGCAGAGAACGAGCCGCATTACCGAAAAGCCTATCAATTCCTGTGCAGCCTGATCTACCCCCTTGCGCGCCAGCTTAAGAACGGAGTGCCATTCGATATGGAACACCACAATCAGTTAATTGCCAAGTGGGAACAAGCACGGGACCAAGCCCTTGTCCAACTGGACATTGCTAACCCCAACAGTACCCCGCAGAAGCAGGCATGGCTGGTGCGCGTCCTCAATGACGAGGAGATGCTGGATTGGCCGCTGACCGACAAGGGCAATCTATCAACCGCCCGTGAGGCGCTGGAGAATGCACACCATATTCCAGCTGCTCGGCCGCTAGCAGACTACACCACACTTTCCAGCCGTCTGAGCAATTTTGGATTGAAGCTGCAATCTCAGTTAATCGAGGGGCACTTGTATCCGGGCTACCAGATCGCCGGTATGGTGACCGGCCGCTTTGGCTGCCGTAATCCGAATATCCAGAACATGCCGCGATCGGGATTTAAAAAATGCTTCCGCGCACCGGAGGGATTTGTGTTTGTATCAGGTGATCTGTCCCAGATCGAGTTGCGGGTGGCGGGTATCTTGTCAGGAGATGCGGTGATCAACAATGCCTACCGCAATGGTGATGACCTTCATCGCAGTATGGCGGCAAGAATGTCGGGCAAAAATCCTGCTGAAATCACCAAGGCGGAGCGTACGGCAGCCAAGGCCGTTAATTTTGGTCTGTTGTTCGGCGCCGGTGCCAGGACCTTGCAGCAGCAGGCCGCCAGCAGTTACGGTGTGGAGATGACGCTGGAGGAGGCTGAGGCGTACCGGGAACTCTTCTTCGAGACTTACCCGCAGTTCCATGCATGGCAACAAAGTATCGTCGAGGCTACAAATCTGTATGAGCTCTCGCAGAGCAACCTGATCAAACTGACCCGGCACTACGACAAGGATGTTTACACGCATGCCATGAACTACCCGATCCAGTCGTCTGCCTGGGAAGTGCTGGCACTGGCGATCCTGTACGTCGATGAACACGCATCAGAAGGTATCCAAATCAGTCATCATGTCTATGATGAATTGACGTTATTGGCACCCGAGTCAAAGGCACTGGAAGCCGCACACCTGTTGCGTGACGCCTTCTATCATGGATTTCATGCCTGCTTTCCCGGCGCACCCGACAGGAACTTGGTTGAAGTCGGCGTGGGAAAGAGCTGGGAAGAGGCAGGATCAGACCATGCGATTCTGTCATTAGACACCTTGAAATCTATTCGGTTAAACGCAGAAACAAATACATAAACATTTTTTAATATCAAAAAGTTATTGTTAATATTTGCTGCTGTTCAATGGTACAATAATGGTATATTTTCCAATTGATTTCGGAAAAAAACGGATGAAAATATGGGTGGCATAGGTAGCGGACGGCGCTGGTACTTTGAGGCAAAAAACACCACTGACGATTACCGGTCCATCGACGTGAGGCGCTGGAAACGGGAGGGCTTACTCGCGCCGCACCGAGTATTTGGCTGGCAGTGGTCACGCCACGGTGAAGTTGTGTCATCTATCCGCGTACGCACCGAACCGGACCACGTAATCCTCACCTATCGTCATCGAAGCGACCGCGGGAACTGGAAGGACGAAAGTCATCCAGTCTACCTGGATTGGACGCCCTGCAAACTTGGCAGCCAGCGCCCCTGGTTTCTCTGTCCTGCGCGTGGCTGCGGTAGGCGTGTAGCGATCCTATACGGCGGCAAAATCTTCGCCTGCCGCTATTGTTATCAGTTGGCCTATCAAAGCCAGCGGGAAACCCTCGACGACCGGGCTGCAAGGCAGGCTGACAAAATACGTGAAAAGCTGGGCTGGGAACCGGGCATTCTCAATGGCAACGGCTGGAAGCCCAAAGGAATGCATTGGAGCACCTTCGAGCGACTTAAAGCACAGCACGATGCTTACGTGCAAGTTTCACTTGCCGATATGGCGGCTCGCTTGAATTTGTTTGGTGAATCGCTGAATGATTGGATTTAAGATAGTTCCCCAGAAAACTGCGGTGGCATGCAACCAAGAAGGGGGCAAACCATACTCGATGAGGTGCTGGACTTTCGCCCGGATTACATCGAACACCAGCTTGCCCATGCAGTATGCGATCCAAACGAACGCGCCTACAAACACACCGCACACCTGCCGGAACGGCGGAAGATGATGCAGCAATGGGCGGATTATCTGGATAAACTGAAAACTGGCGCGGACATTATTCCTATAAACCAGAATGCCTGGGCTTGTGCGGCGTCAATGCCTTTTAAACAAATTGCAGATGTTTGCACCAAAGTAACCAACTAAGTCATGGACCAATTACAAGAAAACACTTCCGCTTGTTTCAACACCAAATCAATTGCCTCATCTGATTTATCGGGTGGATACTTATATCGACGTAATAAGATACGCACCATGTTTCTTAATTTAGCCCTGACGCTATCCCTGACCTGCCAATCTACAGTTGTGCTCTTGCGGAGTTTTTCGACGAGTTCATGGGCAATCTTCTTGAGAATGTCATCGCCGAGTTCGCGAACTGCGCTTTCGTTATTGGCCAACGCATCATAGAATGCGACTTCGTCAGGGTTTAGGCCCAAGACTTCATGGCGTTTCATGGCCGCTTGGAAGTCTTTTGCCATTTGTATTAATTCTTCAATAACTTGTGCGGTTTCAATGGCGCGATTACGGTATTGCCGCAAGGTTTCCATTAGTCGGTCGCTGTAGTTTTTTTCCTGCACCACATTGTCGCGGGTATTGGATCGAATTTCATCACGCAACAATTTTTCCAGCAGTTCAACGGCGAAGTTACGGTCCTTCATGTTGCGTACATCTTCCATGAAGGTATCATCGAGCAAGCCAATGTTTGGCTTATCCAAACCGGCCAGCTTAAAAATATCATCAACACCCTCAGCAATCACGGCCTGATCGAGTATTTGTTTCAACGCCGAATTCTTTTCCTCTTCGGTACGTTTCTTATCTACCGTGGTAGCTTTAGTGATGACCGCTTTGATCTCCGAGAAAAAAGCGATTTCCCTTTTGTATTCATGAGCTTCGTCCAGGGTGCCACACAGCGCAAAAGCTTTGGTAATCGCCAGGACGGTATCGAGAAAACGTTTTTTACCATTTTCCAAACCAAGGATATGATTTGCCGCTGGAATCAAAAGCGAAGTCGCATCGCTTTCAAAATCACCATAATCAAAGCCCTGAAACATGCCGCGAACAATGTCGATTTTCTCAACAAGAACTGAAAACGCCTCTGCTGCCAGATGCGTTGGGTTGCCCTTACCTTTTGAGTCTGTATAGGTCTTAAGCGCTTGCTTGAGTTCATTGGCAATGCCGATGTAGTCCACCACCAGACCACCCGGTTTATCCTTAAATACGCGATTGACGCGCGATATC
>JAUIJX010000162.1 GCA_030430795.1 Alphaproteobacteria bacterium
CTTCTGCGGCATCCTGAAGATCCTCACCGGCATCTTCAATAGAATCGCCTATTTTCTCCAGAGTAGAACGGTCCTGCAATTCCTCACTGGCATCTTCCAGACCGTCACCCAGTTCATCTGCTGCATTATCGAGGCGTTCTCCCAGCGTGTCGGGCTCTTCTCTGTGCAGTACCAAAGCACCGGCAATAATGAGAAACGCAGTTAGAATGATAATGACCAGCAACATACTTTTATTCGCTTCGTTCATGATTCGTCCCCTTCTGATAAATATTGTCTAGTGAACCACCGGTGTGTCGGTCCGCATCAACTGACGCATTGCATCGATAAGATTCTGGATATGCAGTCGCACCTGACGCAACTCTTCCATCTTTTGCTCCTCCTGCCGATTAATCGCCGGGCTTTCTTCGACAGCACGCGCATGATCTTCTTCTGCTGTCGCCATATCGTACTCCACGTCTTCTAGCAGTGATTTGCCTCGGTAAAGCAACGCCTGACGGGCAACTTCATCTCCGGCAGCATATTCCTCCGCCCAAAAATGAAGGGTGCGAATAGTGTCCTGATCTTTCTGCTCTGCCAATGCTTCCTGATGACGGGTGAGCAGGCACTGCAACTGTGAAATAACAGAGTCCAGTGTGTTACCTTTCCCGTATGAATCACGTTCTGTAAATGTTTGCATGGTTCGTCTCCTTTTTTATCATAGACGTACAAAGCCTACATGAATCGCCATCAAATCGCTGTCAGCCATCCTGCCGCAACACATAAAGAAAGCATCAATTGATACGGTCTTTATATCCAGGGCAGTGCATGCGGATGGAACCTTTAGGAGAGATCGGCAAGAGTGGTCAATGTCGAAAGCGACAACGTCAACCAAACAAAAGGAGACAACAATGTTTAACAAGAATGTGATCGAAGGTAACTGGGAACAGGTAAAAGGTTATGCCCAGAAACAATGGGGTAAACTGACCGATGATGACCTCGACCAGATTCAGGGTGACCGTAAAATCCTGGTTGGTAAAATTCAGGAACGCTACGGCCAGGCTGAAGAAGAAGCCGAACGTCAGGTAAAAGACTGGGAAGACCAGATCGCCGCATAACAAAAATACACCTGACGTGGCAATTGATATAACGCAGGCGCCGTAAGCCACTCACTGGATTACAGGCGTGAGCATTAGGCTACACCGGCGCCTGCCGGTCAATTGCCGCGGCCAACCATCAAAATTAGCAAGAAAGGAAAAAACCATGACTGCCCAACAGGAAATCAAAGCAATGAAAAAGGAAATCGGCGAGCTGAAATCACTGGTGGCCGATTCCATCGAAGGAACAGCGAAAAACGGCAACGGCAACAGCTTCTTCTCAGGCCATGATTTGAAAGACATGGCACATGATGCCGGTAAAAGCGTTAGCGAATACCTGCATGAGAAAGGAACGCAAGCACGTGAATTGCGCGATAATTGCCGCACCGGTATTAAGCGCCGTCCGCTGACCTCGGCGGCACTGGCCTTCACCGGAGGTGTGGTGATCGCCAGCCTGCTGAGCCGCCGTTCATAAGAGGCGACCATGCATAAAATGCTCAGCAAACAACTGGCATTGTGGATGGCGGGGCAGGTCTTGCCTCGCCCCTCCGCATTGAAGCCATATTTCAATACGCTGTTTCAGGCGATCATGCTCTCAGTGGTGAGCGGTATCGCGTTGGCGGCTGCAGGGGCTGCAGGGCTGGCACTGCTATACAAAATGCTGCTGCGTGACGGCCTCGCGGAACCAACCGCTACCCTATTGATCGGTGGGATTGCATTGATGGCCGGAATGATTTGTTATCTGCTGGCAACGCGTCAGGGTAAAAAAATGACCAGCATCACCGACGAGCTGTCGGTATTCCATCACACCTCCGACCAGCCGGATAATCTGGGAGAGCTAATCAACAGTATCGCCGGGGCTTTTCTGGCGGGCATGAAGGAAGGACAGCAACCGGCTCCCCCTCCCTCCGAAAAGGAAGAGACACACTGGCCGCCTGCCAATGGCAGCACGCACACGGCTGTCCATCGCGATCCCTCTTCCCCATTACAGTAACTTCCGCAAAGCTGGATAGGTATGGCATAATGCGCTATACACCGTAGAGTCAACAGAGGGAGACCGGGATGAAGTCTTGGGTATACAGCGCCTGCCTTATCAGCGCATGCTTGAATGGCTCTGCCGCACTTGCCGACACGCCGGACAACGGGGCAGACGACGCAGGCATCTGGACCCTCAACTGGGAAAACGACATCATCTCCGGCGATGACGACAACTACACCAACGGCATCCGCATCTCCTGGTTTTCATCCGAGACCGGGGTTCCGCACTGGTTGGAAGACACCGCCAATTACCTGCCTTTCTTCAGCGCCAAAGGAGAGAAACGCTACGGCTTCGACATCGGTCAAAGCATGTTCACCCCGCGCAATATTTCCATTGATCCGCCGGATCCAAAAGACCGCCCCTATGCCGGGTGGACCTATGCTTCGGTCGGCTTAGCCGCCGACACCGGCAACCGGCTGGATCGTTTGCAATTACAGCTCGGCATCGTCGGCCCGGCATCGCTGGCGGACGGCACGCAGGATTTCGTCCATGACCTCATCGACAGCCCCGACCCGCAGGGTTGGGATCATCAGTTGAAAAACGAACCGGGTATTGTGCTGACCTATCAGCGCAAATGGCGACATCTGTTTGAATTCAGCCCATTCGGGTTTGCCTTCGACGCCTCCCCGCATATCGGCGGTGCTGTCGGCAATGTCTTCACCCATGCTGCCGCTGGCACCACCTTCCGCTTCGGCTATGATCTGCCGGCGGATTACGGACCTTCGCCTATCCAGCCCGCCCTGCCCGGCTCGGACTTCTTCGAACCGCACGACCTGCTGGGCTGGTATTTATTCGCCGGGTTTGAAGGACGCGCCGTCGCACGTAATCTGTTCCTCGACGGCAATACCTTCACCGACAGCCCGTCCGTAGACAAAGAACACTGGGTCGGTGATTTACATTTCGGAGTGGCCGCCACCTGGGGAGATTATCGCCTCGCCTACACGCACATCCTGCGCACCCGCGAATTCAAAACGCAGGAACAGTCGGACTCATACGGCTCTATCACACTCTCTGTGCGCTTCTGATCCATTGATAGCTTCTTGATGCCGCCTGACCGTGCATCATATCGCTTCTTTAGCCGTTTCTTTGCATGATGATGACGTCAACAACGAAGGAGACGATCATGAAAACGATGATGACCTATATCATGCTGCTTTGCCTTGGTTTCTCGGCAACAGCGTGCAACACGGTCGAAGGCCTTGGCCGTGACATCGAAGCAGGCGGTGACGCCATTGAAGATACCGCACACGATGCCAAGCACAACGAGTAAGATCACCACCCTGTGAGGCAGCCCATCATTGCCTCACATCCGGCACCTGCAGGCCCCCCCACCCCCTGCAGGTGCTTTTTATTATGGCCGGGCAAAAAAGAAGGCGCTTATTTCACGCCTTCCACTTCATCAGGTTTATAAAGCATCATCCCGGAAGACATATCCCGTACACTGATATTGGGATCATCGGGCACGGTGCTGGTCATCACCTCGTTGAGCACCGGGTCAT
>JAUIJX010000163.1 GCA_030430795.1 Alphaproteobacteria bacterium
ATACCGGCGACCGCCTCGCGGATATCGTCGGCCAGCTCTTCGTAGAGATCGCCGTCCACACCTTCGTCCAGACAACCGGGAGCAATGATGTGCGGCTTACCAACGATTTTGCCGTCCTTACCGATGGCAACGGAGACGCTGAGGACACCGACATCCTTGATTTTGCGGCGCATGCGGATGACCGGGCTGTCGATCGGCAGCATGGAGGTGCCGTCTACGACGATGTAGCCCGCCTGCACATGGCCGATGACACCGACCTCTTCCGCATCGGAGGCGAGGCAGACCACGGCGCCGTTCTGCGATTCCACCACTTTCGGCACCTGCATGGTGCGGGCAAATTCGGCATGTTCCATGATATGCGCCGGTTCGCCATGCACCGGCACGGAGATTTCCGGGCGTACCAACTGGTACATGCGTTTCAGCTCGTCACGCGCCGGGTGGCCGGAGACGTGAATGGGCGCATGCTCTTCGGTGATGACATCAACCCCCTGCATGGCCAGACGGTTGAAGATCCAGCGGATACGGGATTCGTTGCCGGGAATGATCTTGGAGGAGAAAATCACCGTGTCGCCCTTATGCAGGCGCAGATACGGATGGCTGCCCTGTGCGATTTTGCTGAGCGCGGCGCGCGGTTCCCCCTGACAACCGGTACAGAGGATCATCAGCTCTTCCGGCGGGATGCGTGAGGCGGCTTTGTCGTCGAGAAATTCAATATCCTGCAGGTAACCGGATTCCTGCGCGGCGGCGACGACGCGATGCAATGAGCGCCCGACCAGCGCGATCTTGCGCCCGGCTTCATGCCCGGCGCGGACGATGGACTCGACGCGCGCGATGTTGGAGGCGAAAGTGGTGACAACCACACCGTGTTTGAGTGTGGCGACGGTTTCTTTCAACTGATGGCGCACATCCATTTCCGAGCCGGAATCGCCTTCGACAAAGACGTTGGTGGAATCGCAGACCATCGCCAGCACGCCTGAGTCGCCGTAGGCTTCCAGCGCCTTCTCGTCCGAGGCCGGGCCGACCGGCGGGGTGGGATCGAGCTTCCAGTCGCCAGTATGAATGATGACACCTTTTTCGGTTTTGATCGCCAGCGCCTGCATCTCCGGGATGGAATGGGTCAGGTCGATCAGGTCAATGGCAAACGGCCCCAGATCAATGGAGGTGCCGGGCTTGACCTCTTTCATTTTCAGCTTACCGCTCAGGCCGTCATCGGCCATCTTACGGCGCAGCACCGCGGCAGTGAACGGGGTGGCGTAGATCGGCAAATCCAGCTCGTCCCACAGATACGGCAGGCCGCCCATATGGTCCTCATGCGCGTGGGTGATGACGATGCCGACGATGTCTTCTTTGATCTCCTGCAGAAATTCGATATCCGGCAGCACGACTTCAATGCCGGGGAGGTAGTCATCCGCAAAGCCGATACCGACATCGATGACGATCCATTTGCCCTGATAGTGATAGAGGTTGAGGTTCATGCCGATTTCGTTGGTACCGCCGAGAGGCACGAACAGCAGATCGTCTTTGTGTTTTTTGATTTTAAAGCTCATTCAGTGTTCCTACTGTAAATCGTTCGTAAGCCGACAATGGTGAGGTCGTCTTCCACGCCCTCGATACTGTCGCAGATATTTGCATAAAGTGCGGCCAGGCCGCCGGTGGCAATGACCTTCATGTCGCTGCCATAGGTTTCCTTGACGCGGGAGACGATGCCGTCCACCAGCCCAACATAGCCGTAATAGATGCCCGATTCCATCGCGCTGACGGTGGAGGTGCCGATGACCTTCTCCGGTTTGCGCACACGGATGCTGGGCAGCTTGGCGGCGGCCTGATGCAGCGTATCGAGCGAGAGGTTGACCCCCGGCGCGATGACGCCGCCGATATAGGCGCCGGTATCGTCCACAATGTCAAAGGTGGTGGCGGTGCCGAAATCCACCACGATGAGCGGTTGCTGATAGCGCCGCCATGCTTCCACGGCGTTGACGAGGCGATCCGCCCCCACCTCTTCCGGCTTGTCGGTCTTCACCTCGATGCCAAGCGTGACATCGGGATCACCAATCACCATCAGCGGCACATTAAAGCTGCGCTCGCACAGTCGCGTGACCGGGAATTGCGCTTCCGGCACCACGGTGGAGAGAATGGCGGCGTCAATATCCGCCGCGGTGATGCCCTTGTCGCTGAAGAACTGCATCAGCAGCACCGCGTATTCATCCGCCGTGCGGGCGGCGTGCGTGGACATGCGCCATTCGCCGACGAGCTTCTCCCCGTCGAACACGGCGAAGACGGAGTTGGTATTGCCTACATCAATGGCCAGCAGCATCCGCCATCTCCTGTAACATATCACCGGCACTGATGGTTTCCTGCGTGCCATCAGCCGTGGTCATTAACATACGCCCCTGCTCGTCAATCCCGTCGAACGTGCCTTTATATTCAGTGTGGGAGGCATCGATCTCCACCGTCTCACCAATGCGCCAGGCATGGTACATCCACTCCTTACCGACCTCGGCAAAGCCCTGATCGCACCAGGCATCGTAGAGCTGGATGAAGTGGTAGATGAAGCGCGACAGCACGATCTTGGCGCTGACAATCTGTACGCCTGCCTCGGTCAGACAGGTGGCCGGGAACATCACGTTGTCCGGGTAATGTTCGACATTGATACCAACACCGACAGAGACCCATTGTTTGCCGCTCGCTTCGAATGATTCCAGCAACACGCCACCGATTTTACGACCAGCCAGCAGGATGTCATTCGGCCATTTGAGTTTGAGGTCTTCACCGTTCTCCACGATCTGCGTCAGAGACTCCAGCACGGCCAGCGACGCCACGAAAGAGAGCTGCGGCAGGGCTTCCAGCGGTGCGGATGGGCGGAGCAGCACCGTGACGTAGAGGTTGCCCTCTTCCGACACCCATTCCCGTCCCATGCGACCGCGTCCGGCGGTTTGTTGTTTCGCCCAGATGACCGCACCGTGAGCAGCACCGCCATTGGCCAGACGACGCGCTTCATCGTTGGTGCTGTCGACCTCGTCATAGGAGAGGAGGTGGTAATTATCAATCAGGCGTGAGGTTTCGAGTTCGGTCACAATAAATACAATGCTTTGGCCGCCGTTTGCGCCGGCATGGTCAACAGCGACGGCTGCAGAACAAACAACAGGATCACCAGAACACAGAAGGAAACCACCATGCGGGTGCTGGTATTCATGGCATCAAAGGCTTCGTCGCCTTCATCGAAATACATGACCTTGACGATCTTCAAGTAATAGAAGCAGGCGATGACACTGCTCAGCACACCGAGGACGGCCAGCAGGTACAGACCGGATTCAATGGCGGCGAGGAAGACGTACATCTTCCCGAAGAAACCAGCCAGCGGCGGGATGCCCGCCATCGAGAACATGATGAGCGCCAGCGCGATGGCGAATTGCGGGTGCGCTTTGGAAATGCCGGAGAGATCGTCAATGGCTTCCAGCGCCTTGCCTTTACGCTGCATCAGCAGGACGCAGCCGAAGGCACCGACGGTCATGAACAGATAGAGCGCGAGGTAGATGACGACGGCCTTGGTGCCACTCAGGCCACCGGCGGCGACACCGACCAGCGCGAAACCGACATGGCCGAT
>JAUIJX010000164.1 GCA_030430795.1 Alphaproteobacteria bacterium
TGGTGTGGCTTTGTTGACGCCGACATCGGTAGCCTGAGCTGACAGCACGATGGCGACCAGCAGGCAAAATTCATTGGGCGCTATCAACTCGGTTTCAGGGGACGGCTCATGCTCGCTGAAACGGGCGAAGAGCGTGTCGGTATCCTGTTTATTCAGCATCGCCGCTCAGTGCCTGTTTGGTGGTGGGGCGGCCGACCAGCGGTGCGTAGACACGGCTGCCGGAACGCTCGGCACGGGCGCGGTCATAGCGCAGATACGGGAAGAGGTTACCGATCCAGCGGAAGATGCCGTGCTCATTCATCCATTCCGCATACTCGACATATTCCGGGTAATTGGAGAGGTGGTTTTCTTCGGTGCGGGCGCGGATGTAGTAGATGAGGTTGACCAGCGCCAGCAGAATACTGCATTTGATGGCGTTGTCCCAGCCCAGATGCGGATAGAACGGCACGGAGATCATCCACCAGCTGATGTTTTTGAAGATATAGGCTGGATGTTTGGTAAAGCGATACGGTCCGTTGGTGATAAGGCCGCGGTAGGTCAGGTTGGAAAAGCGGTAACCGAAGGCAGTGGTGGCGAATGAATAGATCACCAGGCACAGGATAATCATGGAACCCCATACCACCTGAAGATTGGAGGCGTGCGCGGTCATGTTATTCCACATGAAGCCGTTGTCGTAATTGAAATAGGCACCGTAAAGCAAAGCTGGCCAGAAGGGGCTGTAGCCAGCGAGGCAGGCAGCCCAGCCTGCAGTGGTTGGTTCGGAGGAGAAAATCTGTGTGTTGAGCAGGCGCAGAGTGAACACGTAGCCGATGGCGGCATAGAACAGGTCAATGCTGAATAGCAGGTGATTAAGGAAGTAGAACCATTCCATGAAGCCTTCAAAATGGCCGTCAAACCGTGCAAACCCCTGCATGTTATTGATCAGGAACGTGCTCATCAATGGCAGGAAAAATCCTTTGACGACCCAGCCTTTGAGATGGCCGCTGATGATGCGCATATCGACGGTCTTCGGCGAGGCGAGGATCAGTTTGCCCATATGCCAATAGGCGTCTTTGGGGTTTTCCATATAACGGTCGACGAGGATGACATAGGGGATAGCCAGCCCCAGCATCCACGGAACGATCATTTCCAGCAATACCCACCAGCGCTCGAAGAAGTCTTTGCCGTATTCCGGCAACAGCCAGTAGAGGAGTCCGACGAAGGCATAGCTGGCGTAAAGGCCGGTGATTTTGGTCAGGATGCGCTGCAGGGAGAAGTCGTTGCAGCGGCTGAAGTAGCCACTGGCTTTTTGCACGAGCAGGTCACGAAGGATGCACGGGATGATGGCGAGGCCGACCGCGATCAGGAAGTCTTCGGGTTGCAATGCGCCGTGTTCTGACAGGAGGTACAGCATGATGGCAAAGAACAGGATGCCGGAGACAATGTTGAGCCAGATATTGCTAATGGAGGCGGGACAAGCGGTGTTTGGTTTTTGTGACATGGCGTTACGTTATCCTTTTCTCCGTGCGAGTCAATCGGATTACTCCAGACGTTCTTCCCAGTTCTGGTCGTAGCCGGAAGGGAGTGGGCGCTCCTGATATTTGATCCAGCTGACGATGTCGTTCATCACAATGTCCCCTTTGAGGTCGCGCAGCAGCATATGGTAGCCGTCGGGATAATAGGCGACACGGTGCGGGACAGTAAAACGGTCGATGGCATTCTTCACCGGCGCTTTGGGGATGACCTGATCGTTCGCGCCATAGAGCAGCAGCACCGGTTTATCGACATTGCCGATATTCTGATAGGCCTCGTCCATCAGATGCACGATGCCGTAAATGGCGTCGACACGGGTTTCCTTGATAATGAGCGGGTCTTTGCTCATCTGGCGCAGCATGTCGATATTGTCCGAGGCCAGAATCTTGAGGCCGCGCCCGGTCAGTTTCATCTGTGGGAAGGTGTGCGCCATCAGCCACAGCGTGCCGCGATACATGGCGTTCATGGTCTCGTCGCCCCAAACGGCAGGAGCAGAAAGAATCGCGCCTTTGAGTTCCGGCATATCGTATGCGGTCATGGCGGCGATGGCGACGGCACCGCCCATGCTCTCACCCAGCAGATAAATCGGGGTGTCGGGATAAAACATGGTGGCGGCTTTAATGGCCTGATACACGTCCTGCTTCAGGTTGGCGTTGCCCGCCCAGATGCCGTGATGATCGGTCTGGCCGAAACCGCGCTGGTCGTAAGCCAGCAACGCGATGCCACGCGCCTGCATGAATTCGCCCGGTGCTTTGAAGGCATTGCTGTAATCATTAAAGCCGTGCAGGGCGATCAGGACCGCTTCCGGCTTTTCTTCCGGCGCCCAGACACGCAGTGGTAATTGATGGCCGTCGCCGGTCTCAATGGTTTTTTCAGTGATGGACGGTTCATTGGTGGCTTGTGTAAATACCTGCTCTACTGGTGTACACGCCGCTAACAGCACGACACACAGCCATCCACCTACGCAACGTTTTAGAAAACGCGGTGCTACACCTTCTTTTATGTTTTTTATCATTGCCCAGATATCATTATGACTCCACCATAAAGTTCAATAGTTTTTTGCGAATTCTTGAGTTTTATTTTGCTGTTTTTGCTGGGGTAGTTGTGTTATATTAAAAGGGTATGAGTTATGGTGAAATCGAAAAACTTTTACTCGAAGACTACCGTCTGACGACGGCCGAAATTCTCTACCATATGCCCGACCATCCGATTTTGCTGCAGAGTTATGTGTGGCAGGATCTTGATTTGTCTCCCGATTTTCCGGAGCTCAAGAAGTTTCTGGATTTCTGGGAGCGCGAACTGGATGGCAAGTTGCATTCCGTTACGGTTGCCTCCGTCGAGATCGTGCGCCCGGCTGACCTGGTGCATGCTAAAGGTGAGATTATTATTCATTGAGTTTTAAATGCCCCTGCACGCGGATGCTCCGCTTAGCAATGGGCAGGGTTCAAGACTGGCTCGGTCTGCTGACCTCGCATGTTGTTCCATGCTTCTTCCACGGGTGTTCCGGATACGTCTTCTGCCTGCCATTTACTTTGTCTGGTGCGGGCGCTATAACTGCTCTTTCTTGAAACAACGGAGCAGGTACGCCGCCCATGCGCATTGCCAATATCATGTTCGGCCGGGGACTCGGCGGGATCGAACAGGCGTTTATCGATTACAGCGAAGGGCTGATGCGCGCCGGGCATTTCGTCGGGGCGATCACGCATCCTGCCGCCGGGATCAACCCGGTGATCGAATCGCTCGGCGTTTCGCATATCACGATGGGGAACTGGGGTGCGTGGGACCCGGTGGCGCCGGGGAAGCTGGCGACACTGATTCGCACGTTGCGTGCCGACATAGTGATCGCGCATGGCAACCGCGCCATTACGCTGGCGAAGAAGGCGATTGCCGGAGAAGTGCCGCTGGTGGCGGTGGCGCATAACTATCGCCACAAGCATCTCAACAATACCGATGCGGTGTTCGCCATCACCCGGCATATGATGGAAGTGATCGCGCATGAACATGGCATGTCGCCGGATCGTCTGTTCCATATGCCGAATATGATCCGTGTCGAAGGCGGGTTTATCCGGCAGGTATGGG
>JAUIJX010000165.1 GCA_030430795.1 Alphaproteobacteria bacterium
GCCTTTGCCGAGGACAAGCCGTTCAAGGTGGGCTTCTTCAAAGAAGAGAAGCGCTACATCATGGATGAAGCGGGCTATTACCGCGAAGTCTACGATATTTCCGAATTCATGAAAAAAGAAGATGCACCCGAAAAGCCAACGGAGAAAACAGGTGACTGAACAGGTGCAGGAGACGGAAAGCAGCCAAAGCTTCATCGAACATTTCGCTGAGCTCAGAACACGCATTATCATGTGTCTGGTGCTGGTAATGGCGGCTTTCGGGGTTTGCTACCTGTTTAGCGATACGCTGTTTGCCTTTCTCGCGCAGCCACTGGCCGATGCGTTTGATGGCGGTGACCAGCGGCGCCTGATTTTCACCGGTCTGCCGGAAGCCTTCTTCACCAAGATGAAGCTGGCTTTTTATGCTGGGTTGTTGGTGACATTTCCGTTCATTCTGCTGCAAACCTATCTCTTTCTGGCGCCGGGGCTTTATAAGAACGAAAAGAAGGTGCTGCTGCCGTTTTTGATTATGGCGCCGGTATTGTTTGTTGCCGGAGCAGGGTTGGCTTATTTCTATGTTTTCCCGGCAGCCTGGCAGTTTTTCGTGGGATTTGAACAGGAAACTGTGCAAGGGCTTGGCCTTCCGGTGATGCTGGAAGCGCGGGTAGGGGAGTATCTCTCGCTGGTGCTGCAGTTGATTTTTGCCTTTGGTCTGGCCTTCCAACTGCCGGTTCTGCTAATGTTTCTGACTCGTTTTGGCATTGTTTCCGTCGAGACGCTGCGTAAGGGGCGGCGTTATGCTGCGGTGATCATGGTCACACTGGCCGCTATTCTGACCCCGCCGGATATCATCAGCCAGATAGGGCTTTTCCTTGCGCTGTACCTGCTGTATGAGCTAAGCATCGTAGCCGGAAAACTGATGCAACCATCCGTTTAAGGATCAATTATGCACGACATAAAATGGATACGGGAAAACCCCGACGCCTTCGATAAGGGCATGGAGCGCCGAGGGCTGGAAATGCGTTCTGCGCGTATTCTGGAGCTGGATGCTGAGCGCCGCGCCAAAATGACTGAGCAGCAGGAAATGCAGGCGCGCCGTAATCAATTGGCACGGGAAATTGGGGAGATCAAGAAGCCAGGTGGCGACGCCGATGCGCTGATGGCGGAATCCAAGAACATCGCTGAGTCTATGAAAGCGCTGGAAGAGGAATTGCAAACCACCGACCCGTTGAAGCTGATGCTCGATTCCCTGCCGAATATTCTGGCGGATGATGTGCCGGAGGGCGCGACCGAAGACGACAACCGTGAGGAGCGTTGCGAAGGCGCCAAACCGGAATTCAGCTTCAAGCCCAAAGATCACGTGGAGCTCGGTGAAGCGATGGGCATGATGGATTTCGAAACGGCGGCCAAAATGTCCGGCGCGCGTTTTGTGCTGATGAGTGGGGGGCTGGCGCGTCTGGAACGGGCGCTGGCCAGTTTCATGTTGGATACGCACACGAGCGAATGGGGCTATACCGAAGTGGTGCCGCCCTATCTGGTGCGCGACAATGCGCTCTACGGCACCGGACAACTGCCGAAATTCGCCGAAGATTTGTTTAAGACCACCAATGATTACTGGATGATCCCGACGGCAGAAGTGCCGCTGACCAATATCGTAGCGGATAATATCCTGACCGAAGATTACCTGCCGCGCCGCTATACGGCATACACGCCGTGCTTCCGTTCTGAAGCAGGCTCGGCGGGGAAAGACACGCGCGGCATGATCCGCCAGCACCAGTTCACCAAGGTAGAACTGGTCAGCGTGGTAAAGCCGGAAGATTCCGAAGCCGAGCATGAGCGCATGCTGGGTGCGGCGGAATCTATCCTGAAAAAGCTGGGGCTGCATTACCGGGTGATGACACTCTGTTCCGGGGATACCGGATTTGGCGCGCATAAGACGTATGACATCGAAGTCTGGCTGCCGGGGCAGGACCGCTTCCGCGAAATTTCCAGTTGCTCGAATTTCGGTGCTTTTCAGGCACGCCGCATGAAGGCGCGTTTCCGCCGTAACGGAGAAAAGGAAACCACGCCGGTGCATACACTAAACGGTTCTGGGCTGGCCATTGGCCGCACCCTGATTGCCGTGCTGGAGAATTATCAGCAGGAGGACGGCTCCGTGCTGATCCCCGATGTGCTGAAGCCATATATGGGGGGCGTGGAACGGTTAAGCCCACGTGAATAGCATGTTGATGATCCCGGAGAACCTGTCCGATACCCGCATTCTGGTGACGAATGATGATGGTATCCATGCGCCGGGCATCGCTGTGCTAACCCGTATTGCGCAGAGCCTTTCCAATGATGTCTGGGTGGTGGCGCCGGAGACTGAACAAAGCGGTGCCGGGCATTCCCTGACATTGCACCAGCCGCTTCGCACGGAGAAGCTGGATGAGCGCCGCTATACGGTCAGTGGCACGCCGACGGACAGCGTCCTGCTGGCGGTGAAGGAAATTATTCCCGACGATAAACCGCTAGGCCTGATTCTCTCCGGTATTAATCGTGGAGTGAATATCGCGGAGGACATTACCTATTCAGGTACGATTGCGGCAGCGATGGAAGGCACGCTGCTTGATATTCCGTCCATCGCCCTGAGCCATGAGATCAAACCGGATGCCGATGTGTTGTGGGACACCGCAGAACATTACGTGGCGCTGGTGCTGTCATCGCTGAGTGGCTTCCAGTGGCCGAAGGGCAATTTTATTTCCATCAACACCCCGCATCTGCCGGTGGATGAGGTCAAAGGTGTGCATCTGGCCACGCAGGGGCGGCGCAAGATCGCTGAGAAGCTGGACGGGCGTATCGACCCCAAAGGTCGCCCCTATTACTGGATCGGCGGGGTTGGCTTCGAGAAAGACGATCTTATGCCAGGCACCGACCACACCTTGTTGCATGAAGGCTATGTTACGGTCACGCCACTCTGTATGGATTTGACCAACGACCGTATGTTGACGATGATGTCGGATCACATGAGAGCCATTCTATGATCGATACGGACGGATATCTCAGCGACAAGATTCGCCTGCTGATGAAGCTGCGATCCTCCGGTATTACCGATACGCGAGTGCTGGAAGCGATTGAGCAGATCCCGCGTGAGATGTTTGTTCCCGCCATGTTCCGCGATAAGGCGTATGAAGATGTAGCGCTGCCGATCGAGTCCGGTCAGACCATCAGCCAGCCGACGGTGGTGGCGTGGATGACGATGGCGCTGGGCATCACCGACCGCAGCCGTGTGCTGGAAATCGGCACGGGTTCCGGTTACCAGACGGCTATCCTGTCCTATCTGGCGCGGCGCGTGAACACCATTGAGCGGCATAAGGAGCTGTTGCAGATTGCCGAAGAACGCTTTGAAGAATTGCGCCTGACCAACATCACCAGCCAGTTTGGCGACGGCACAAAAGGCTGGAAAGAAGCGGCGCCGTTTGAGCGGATTATCGTCACGGCAGCTGCCAAGGAAGTGCCTGCGCCGTTGCTTGACCAGTTGGCGGTGGGCGGCATTATGGTGCTGCCGGTGGGTGACCCGACCTCGGAGCAAATTCTTCTGCGTATTGAGCGCACTGAAGAAGGGA
>JAUIJX010000166.1 GCA_030430795.1 Alphaproteobacteria bacterium
GCTTCACCGAGGTATCGAACATCGCTTTATAGAAGTCGCCGAACTCGTCTTTCACGAACAGCGGGATATTCTCATCGGACGGAATTTTGGTGGTACGGTAATTGGTCGTCTCCACGCGGCCTTTACGTGTCAGCGTGAAGATAAACAGTTCCTGATTGCCCCGTGCATTCACGGTGCCGAGGCGGATCGGCAGCATGAATTTTGGCGATTCAAATGCAATACTGATCGGGCGCAAATAACGGCTCCCGGTCTTTGCCTGTTCCTTCAGATTGACCTTGGCGACGAAGAATTTGGTGTCCTGTTTGATATAGCTGTCCAGCACCTTCTCAGCGCCGTCCGGAATACGGTATTGATTGTCCTTCAGCCAACGCGTCAGCCCGTTACTTTCCTTGGCGGAAAGAATCAGGATGTCATATTCTCCCACCGTATATTCCGCCTCGATGGTCACGCCCAGCTTCTTTGCCTCCTTCATTCTTGCCATGCCGCTGCTGCTGCCTCCGCCATCGACAGCACTCATCATCATTTCCATACGTGCAACCTGCTGGCAGGGGTCAGAGTCGAAATATTCTACCAGCCGTGGTGCCGTATAGGCGTCCAGATGCTCGATAATCTTGCTCTCAGTGACGTGGATTTGTTCTTTCTTCAGCACCGTTGGTACCGGGATCACCATCGCAAATTCATTCAGCTCACCTTCATAGTCATTGGCCATCGTAATGACGGTACGGTCTTTGTCGCGCACCAGCACCACTTTGGACGCCTCGTTAAACAGCTTTGTGTCGGCCTTGGCGACGTAAAACCCGCAAAAGGCCAACGCTTGTGTTGCGGTCAGGATGCCGATAAGAGTGAGGATCAGACTACGAATGAACATGCATTGTCTCCTTAGATAAATGAGGCGGCCATATATAACGCTCAGCCTGCCACAGCCGATTGACCAGAGGGGTCAGCAGGCAGGTCAGCGTCAACGCGTATACTATAGACAGCGGGATATAGAATGCAAACTGCATGATACAGGCAATGATCGCCGTGCCGACCGCAAAGACAATCTGCCCGTTACGATGGCGTGGCATGGTCTTCGGGTCGGAAATCATGAAAAAGGTAAACAGTAACAATGCGCCGCTTTGCAATTGATGTAGCGGAATCGCCAGCGGATCGCCGAGCCACAATGCCCGACCGAAAATGATTGCACAGTAACTGCCGAGAAAGAGCAGGGGAGTCAGCCAGCGGCGTGCCCGTGTAATCACGACCATGCCGCCGCAACCAATCAGCAGTGCCAGCCATGTCGCACTACCCCATTGGCCGGGGGAAATCCATGCCTCACCGGTCAGCAGCACCACGGAAGTCAGTGCCAGATTGGTCGGGTTGAAAATATGCGCGTTGTCGATGCGCAAAATGAATTTGGACAGGATGGCGATGCCTGCGGCCAATACGATGATCTCGGGGCTGTCAGTGCGCAGCAGAAGGGATAGCGATAATCCGCTGATCAGGGCGCTGCGTGGATCATAGGGAATGGTGACCCACCAGCTCGCAAGACATTGAAATATAAGAACAGAAGACAATGCGATGGCGGCGTGGGCAGGAGTGGTGTCAAACCCGGCAAACCCAAGCCCGTACAGCAAGAGCAGGCTGAGAATGAAAATTTGATAAATGCGTGGGTCGTTCGGCATCTGGTATCAATTGGTTAGGGAGCCGTATATCACCATAATTCTGCTTGCCCGTAAAGTCCTTGGGTGCTAATGAACTACCCTGCCGCGTCCGGCGGCATCGTATATTCGAAGACGGATGGGTGGCTGAGTGGTCGAAAGCGGCGGTCTTGAAAACCGTTGAGGTGAAAGCCTCCGGGGGTTCGAATCCCTCCCCATCCGCCATCTCTTTCTTAGTCGGAAATACTTTTTTTCATCATATTATGGCTTTGTTATATGGGGATGAGAACCCGGGGTTCGACAATAAGCTTAATGAACGCAAGTGATAACGCCGCGTAAATTTAGCGTTTGCTACGCAGGCCGACAGGCCGAGTACATCCCTCCCCATCCGCCATTTCCCCATATTTTTCCTGCCAAACTATCATTGAAGCAAGCGTGTATTTTGTGTTACAATGACACGATATGACGAGATATGGTGTCCGACTTCTGCGAAGCCCGGAACCCTGATCGCGTATACATAAATGTAAGAACAGAACGTTCGATTGGGAGACATAGGTAATGTCGATTTTATCGCTGACGCAGGCGAAAGAATTGCAATTTGCAGGTGCGCAGCTCAAACGCTCCAGAACTGAGACATCGGAATCGGTGGCACGTTTATCCTCAGGTGAACGGCTGGTGCGTGCATCCGACGATGTCGCGTCTCTCTCCATCAGTACAAAAATGCAAGGCCGGTTGGTGGGCTTCCGCAGTGCGCAGCTGAATATTGCGCAGGCCGATAGTCTGTTGCAGGTGGCAGACAATGCGCTCAGTGAAATGGAGCGAGCATTGCAGCGTATGAACGCGCTGGCGGTGCAGGCCAATGGCGGAACGCTCTCTACGCAGGACCGTGCCTTCCTTGATCTCGAATTCCAGCAGCTCAAGCAAGAAGTCAGCCGTATGCTGGAGCAAACGGAATTCAATGGCCGCAAACTCTTTCGTGGCGAAGCGGAACAGGTGCGGGTAATTGACGCTCTTGAAGTAACGGCGGTCAGTAATAATTTTGATCCCACACAAATCAGTGACATTGTGCTGTGGCTGGATGGGGCCGACCAGTCAACAATTCTGGATGGCGGCGGCACTGCTGCCGATGCCGGTGGCTTCAGCGGAAGTGTGGCGACCTGGGTAGACAAGAGTGGTAATAACAACGACGTGAATCAGGGCAACGCCGCCGAGCGCCCGGTCTATGTGAATAATGTCGTCAATGGCGAAGGGGTGGTACGGTTTGACGGGAATAATGACCGTCTGCCGGGCACGGTGCCGACCACTAATAACCAACTGACCACTTTTGTTATCTATCAGCGCACGGGGGGTGGCGTCACACGTGAAGGGTTGTTTGAATTCGGCAGCAACGGAGAAGGGACGCGTAACGCGATTTTCCTGTTTGCCGACAACCCGCGTTATTATGACACCAACCCGTCCGGCGGTGTATTTCCACCGTATACGGCCAATATACCGTTTAATAATTTTGCTTCACTCAGCGTTGTGCATAACGATACCAACCTGACTGGCTATATCGATGGTAATCAACAGCTCAACGTCGTCACAGGCGGGCGGCAACCATCGAACAATTTCGTGCTGGGAGATGACTCCACCAGTGGCGATGAAATTCATGGTGACGTGGCGGAAGTAGTCGCATTCGACCGGGCGCTGACTGCGACAGAACGCCAGATGATGGAGGGCTATCTGGCGCATAAATACGGATTGACGGCAGGGCTTCCCGCCGGACATCCGTACAAGACCGTTCCACCGGGAATCGCCGGGGGTGCAACGGATGTCTCGCCGGTAGAGAATGAGGCGCTGGTGGTGGATCTTGATCTGGACAATGGTGGTGCGCCGGTAATCTATACCATCGTAGACGGCAATGATAGTGGAGCATACACCATCGATCGTCTGA
>JAUIJX010000012.1 GCA_030430795.1 Alphaproteobacteria bacterium
TGACTCTCAGGGTGGTTCGCTGCCTTGCCAATGGCTTCCTGCACCGCCAGCATATCTCCGCTTGCAAGCGCCTGATTTACCTCGTTGATAGTGGAGTGCATCACATCAATCTGTGCGCTATCAAGCCCCGGATATTTTCCCTCCAGTGCATCTCTTTCTATCCCCGTTTGGTAGACTAAAACGGCATTCTGATAGTAATCATTATAATCTTCTACGGATAAAGCCATTTTCCTCTCTCAGACAACATACTACACCGAGAAAGTTAATTTGTGTTAAATTTCTTGGGCTTATTTCTTCTTTTTATTAATTTTTTAGGTGTGCTTCTTTAGCCGAGGTATCCATACATCAATGGGTTATTTAATGCGTTCACCATCAGACTTCTGCATGGTTTTTGCTTGTCCCCACCATGCGTTCTCATAAAATGCATGCATGGATCCGTTGAGTCAGGCAATTGTCGGGTCGGTGGCATCACAGTCCGCTTCCCGCCCCAACCAACTCCAGATGGCCACCGTATGCGGTGTGCTGGGGGGCATGGCTCCCGATCTCGATATCCTGATCCGCTCCAGTAGCGACCCTCTGATGGGATTGGAATTTCACCGGCATTTCACGCATGCGCTGCCGTTTGCGCCGATTGGCGCGGCGGTAGTCGGGCTGCTAATATGGCTGGTGTTTTACCGGTTTGAATCACCGTGGCGGGTATATCTGTTCACCTTGCTCGGCTACGCCACGCACGGGCTGCTCGATGCCTGCACCAGCTACGGCACCTATCTTTACTGGCCGTTCGATCACGCACGCATCAGCTGGGATATGATCTCGATCATCGATCCGCTGTTTACCCTGCCCCTGTTGATTCTTGTGCTGCTTGCCAAGTGGCGGGAGACGCGGTTTTATACGTTACTCGCCGCCGCCTATATGTTCCTGTATTTTGGCTTCTGCATCTATCAGCACGATACCGCTATTGATCTGCTGGAAGAGAAAGCAACTGAGCGCGGGCATACCATCTCCCGGCAAGCCGTGAAGCCGTCTTTCGGCAATGTAGCGCTGTGGCGAACAATTTATGTTTATAACGGAACATACCATGTGGACGCAGTGCGCACCCTGCCTTTCAACAAACCAATCTGGTATGAAGGCAGCACAGCGCCGGTGATTAGCGCCGAGGAGTTAAAACTGCTGGTGCCGGACAGCACCGTACAGCAGGACGATATCGAGCGTTTTGATTTCTTCTCACAAGGGTATCTGGCGCCGGTGCCCGGCGAAGAACTGACATATGGCGATTTGCGTTACGGCATCCTGCCGAACCTGATCTCCCCGATCTGGGGCATCTCATTGCAACCGGATAAGCCCGAAGAACATATTCAATTCCGCCGCTTTCCGCGCATGGAGGGTGAACAAGTCGATCGTTTCATCGATATGCTGCTCGGAAAACCGGACTCGTCGTTATAAAACCTGTTGCATCCGCGCTCCCGCTTGCTAATCTCTGCTATTCCTTAACCATTCCTAACATCACAGGAGTCTGTATGGGCATTATGCCAGACCACTGGATTCGCGAGATGGCCGAAAAAGAAGGCATGATCGAGCCGTATGTCGAGAGTCTGCATCGGGACGGAGTGATTTCCTACGGCGTGTCGTCCTATGGATATGACGCCCGTGTATCCGATGAGTTCAAGATTTTCACCAATATCGACTCCGCGACGGTCGACCCGAAATCTTTCGACCAGAAGGGGTTTGTCGACCGTAAGACCGATGTATGTATCATCCCGCCGAACAGTTTCGTGCTGGCGCGAACGGTAGAATATTTCCGCATCCCGCGCGATGTGCTGGTGGTGTGCGTCGGGAAATCGACTTATGCGCGCTGCGGCATCATCGTCAATGTGACGCCGCTGGAGCCGGAATGGGAAGGGCATGTGACGCTGGAATTTTCCAACACCACGCCGCTGCCAGCCAAGATTTACGCCAATGAAGGCGCGTGCCAGTTCCTGTTTCTGAAAGCGGATACGCTGTGCGAGACCTCTTACGGCGACCGCAAAGGCAAATACATGAACCAGACGGGCGTCACCCTGCCGAAAGTCGAGAAGATCGCCGGGAATGGATAAAATTCGTATCACCGGCGGGGTGCCTCTGAAGGGCACCATCCCTATCAGCGGCGCCAAGAATGCCGCGCTGCCCCTGATGACCGCCGCATTGCTCACCGATAAACCGCTGCTGCTCAGCAACATGCCGCGGCTGGCCGACATCGTCACCATGACCAAGCTGCTGCGCCAGCACGGGGTGGAAATCAACCAGACCGATGACGCCGCCACTTTCACACTCGGTGAAATGCCGGAAGGCGAGAGCCATATGCGCCTGCAGGCAGAGAACATCCACAACCTCACCGCGCCATATGAGCTGGTGCGCACCATGCGCGCGTCGGTGCTGGTGCTGGGGCCGCTGGTGGCACGCTATGGCGAGGCGAAAGTGTCGCTGCCCGGCGGATGCGCGATCGGCACACGCCCGATCGACATGCATCTGAAAGCGCTGGAGATGATGGGCGCGACCATCGAACTGGCGGACGGGTATGTGCGCGCCTCCTGCAAAGGCCGCCTGAAGGGCGCGGAGATTCCGTTCGATAAAGTCTCGGTGGGAGCGACGGAGAATATCATGATGGCGGCGACGCTGGCGGAAGGCACGACCGTGCTGACCAACGCGGCGCGGGAGCCGGAAGTCTGTGACCTCGCCGAATGTCTGGTGAAGATGGGCGCGGAGATTGAAGGTATCGGCACGCATCGGCTGACCATCCACGGGAAAGATGCGCTGCACGGGGCGGAGCATCGCGTCATTTGCGACCGGATAGAGACTGGCACCTATATTAGCGCAGCGGCCATTACCCGCGGCGAAGTCGAGTTGAAAGGGGTCGACCCACGACTGTTGACGGCGGTGATTGAGAAATACGAGGAGGCTGGGGTAACCTTTGCCGAAACGCCGGACGGGATGATCGTCAGCGGCGCCGACCACTTCAAAGGCGTGGACGCGATGACCCAACCGCATCCCGGTTTTCCGACCGATATGCAGGCGCAGTTCATGGCGCTGATGAGCGTGGCGGACGGGGCATCGATGATTACCGAGACCATCTTTGAAAACCGTTTCATGCACGTGCCGGAACTGATCCGTATGGGTGCCAACGTCAATGTACAGGGGCGCTCGGCGATGGTACGCGGCGTGCCGTCTCTGCGTGGCGCCGAGGTGATGGCGACTGATCTGCGCGCCTCTTCTTCCCTGATTATCGCGGCGCTGGCCGCCAAAGGCGAGACGCTGATTCATCGCGTTTATCATCTGGATCGCGGCTATGAAGCGCTGGAAGCCAAGCTGACCGCATGTGGCGCACAGGTGGAGCGGGTCGCCTAATCCCGCAGAAAGTGGTTAATTTCTTAACTATTCTGTGTTAGGTTGGCGATTATGCCTGAACCGCAAGCACCTAACATTCTGATTCGCGACGAGAATACAGAAACCTACCGCGACCTGACGCTGGAGCGCCTGGATGGGGAAACGGTGCGCATGGACGCCCGTTGCAATATCTCCGATGCCGTGCGCGCCCAATATGACGATCCCGATCTGGATATTGTCTCCGGCGAGGCGTTGGTTGATCCGGCACTCAGCGATGAAGACGTCATGGCAAAAATCCGCGATGAGGTGACAAAGGCATGCACGTACGAGGGCAACACCCCTGCGGGTACGGCCATCACCCCGGACGATGCCGGGCTGCATCGCGGCGGCAACAGCGCCGTCAAAGCCTAATCGTACACTTGTACTCTCCTGTTTTTCATGCGATAACGGCGCCATGTTACCGACCATCACCATAGCCATCCCCAAGGGGCGCATCTACGAAGAGTTGCGGCCACTGATGGCACATACAGGGATCGAACCGGAAGCCGGTTTTTTCGACGATAATGACCGACGCCTTGAGTTTGCCTCCAACCAGCCGCATATCCGCCTGATTCGCGTGCGCAGTTTCGACGTGGCGACGTTTGTGGCATTCGGCGGGGCGCAGCTTGGCGTCTGTGGCAGCGATGTGTTGATGGAATTCGATTATCCCGATCTCTATGCGCCGCTTGATCTCGGCATCGGGAAGTGCCGCCTGTCGATTGCCGAACCGGCGGAGCTGGCCGAGCGCGACGATCCGGCGAGCTGGAGCCATGTGCGGATCGCCACCAAATACCCGCGCGTGACGCAGGCGCATTTTGCCGAGCGCGGGGTGCAGGCCGAATGCATCAAACTCAACGGCGCGATGGAATTGGCACCGCGTACCGGGCTGGCCGAACGCATCGTCGATCTGGTGTCCACCGGCAGCACATTAAAGGCCAACGGGCTGATCGAGGTCGAGACAATCGCTGACATTTCATCACGCCTGATCGTCAACCGGGTGGCGCTGAAGACGCTGGGCGAGCCGTTGCAATCACTGGTCGATGCCTTCCGTGAGGCCGTCGATGCTTAAGCGCCTACAGCAACAGGATGCCGGATTTACCGAGGCGCTGGAAGCGGCACTGGCCACACGGCAGCAGGAGGAATCCTCCGTGGCGCCCGCCGTCAGCAGCATCATTCAGGATGTGCGCACGCGCGGCGATGCCGCATTGCTGGCACTGACCGAGACATATGACCGGGTGGCTTATGATGCCGCCGGCATGCGCGTTACCCCCGCTGAGCTGGCCGCTGCACGCGATGCCTGCGATGCCCCGGTGATCGAGGCGCTGGAGCTGGCGGCTGATCGCATCCGCCGTTTCCATGAAAAGCAATTACCCGCTGATCTCGATTATACCGATGCCGATGGCGTGCGCCTCGGCATGAAATGGACAGCCATTTCTGATGTCGGGCTGTATGTACCCGGCGGGCTGGCGTCTTATCCCAGCTCGGTGCTGATGAATGCGATTCCGGCACAGGTGGCCGGTGTCGACCGGCTGGTGATCGTGGTGCCGACGCCGGACGGGCAGTTGAACCCTTCCGTGCTGGCCGCCGCGCAGATTGCCGGGGTGGATGAAATCTACAAGGTAGGCGGCGCGCAGGCGGTAGCGGCACTGGCCTATGGTACGGAGAGCATTCCACCGGTCTATAAAATCGTTGGGCCGGGCAACGCCTATGTGGCAGAGGCCAAGCGGCAGGTATTCGGACAGGTGGGGATTGATATGATCGCCGGGCCGTCCGAGATTCTGGTGGTGGCAGACGGGCAAAACGACCCGGCATGGATTGCCGCCGATTTGCTGTCTCAGGCCGAGCACTCCGCCGATGCGCAATCGATTCTGATTACCGACGATGCCGCCTTTGCCGATGCCGTCGATCAGGCAATTGCTTCGACGCTGGCTACCCTGCCGCGCCGCGAGATCGCCGAAGCGTCCGTACGTGATTTCGGGTTGTCGATCGTGGTGGATTCACTGGAAGCAGCAGTGCCGGTGATTGACAGTATCGCACCGGAGCATCTGGAACTGGCGGTGGAAAATCCGGAGGCGCTGATGCGTGCCGTGCGTAATGCCGGGGCGATCTTCATGGGACGCTATACGCCGGAAGCGCTGGGGGATTATGTCGCCGGGCCATCGCACGTGTTGCCGACCAACCGTACCGCGCGTTTTTCTTCCGGTCTGTCGGTTTATGATTTCCTGAAGAAGTCTTCGCTCATCGGCTGCCCGCAAGAAGCGTTTGCCACGCTTGGGCAAGCCAGTGACGTACTGGCACAAAACGAGGGGCTGGACGCACACGCCCTGTCCGCCAGCATCAGGAGCAACCGATGAGCATGGAACGCATACGCTCCATCACCCTGGATGACGCCAGCATTATCAAGCGGGCGCCGGAGATCGAGCACGAGCGCACCATCGCCATGACCGACCTGATCACCGCCAATGAGTTCGCGCCGAAAGACCTGAATAGCGGGCCGTATGACGTATTCTTGAGCGTGGCGGAGAATCGGCTGACCTTCGATATCCGTTCCGACAGCCTGACGGACGGCCATCAGGTGGTGCTGGCGATCAGCCCGTTCCGCCGCATCATCAAGGATTACTTCCTGATGTGCGAGAGCTTCTTTGAGGCCATCAAAGCCGCCAATACCTACCGCGTGGAGGCGGTGGATATGGGGCGGCGCGGCATCCATAACGAAGGCTCGGAACTGCTGCAGGAACTACTCGAAGACAAGATCACCATCGATTTTAATACCGCACGGCGGCTGTTTACGCTGATTTGCGTTTTACATATCTCGTAACCTGTGCTAGACAGCAGCAAAATCAACATGTTCGGACTATGGCTAAAGAAGAATTAATCGAATTTGAAGGCGAAGTGGTGGAAGTGCTCCCCAACGCGATGTTCCGCGTTGTGCTGGAGAACGGACACGAAGTGCTGGCGCACACCTCCGGGCGCATGCGCAAGAACCGTATCCGCGTGCTGGCAGGCGATAAAGTGACCGTTGAAATGACGCCGTACGACCTGACCAAAGGCCGCATCAAATTCCGTCAAAAATAGAGCCTTGTCTTCCTTCATACTGGCTTCTGCATCTCCCCGGCGACTGGCGCTGCTGGAGCAGGTAGGCATTCATCCTGCTGAGGTGATTCCCGCAAATATCGATGAGACACCGCTGACTGGCGAGAAGCCGGAGGTGTATGTGCTGCGGATGGCGGAGGAGAAAGCCGCTGCCGTGGCGGCAAACCACAACGGAAAGGTCGTGCTGGCCGCCGATACCACCGTGGCCTGCGGGCGGCGGATTCTGGGACAGCCGGAGCATGCGGAAGAAGCGCGGCAGTTTCTCACCCTGCTTTCCGGGCGTCGTCACCGGGTCTATACCGCCGTGGCGCTGGTCGGTGCGGACGGGCAATGCCGCAGTCAGCGCGTGATGACGCAGGTGGCGTTTCGCCGTCTGAGCGATGGCGATATTCAGGCCTATCTGGATAGCGGAGAGTGGGAAGGCAAAGCCGGTGGATACGGGATTCAGGGATATGCCGCGCGGTTCGTGCGTCGTATCAACGGTTCCTATACCAGTGTGGTCGGCCTGCCGCTCGATGAGGCGTGGCAGATGCTGAAAAGCGCGGGCGCTATCTAGTCAGCACATCGCCCGGCAGCAGCCCGCCAAGCGGCGTACCACCCAGAATATGAACATGGAAATGCGGCACGGATTGGGAAGCGTTCTCGCCATGATTGGTGATTAAACGATAGCCGCTTTCTTCCAGCCCCAGCTCATGTGCGATATGGCGTACCATGGTGAAGAAATAGCCGATGCCTTTGCTTCCAGCGTTATGCGCAAAGTCGTCGAAGGAGACATACGCCCCTTTCGGAATCACCAGCACATGCACCGGGGCGGCGGGCGCAATGTCATGAAAGGCCAGAATGAATTCATCCTCATAGACCGTGTTGTTGGGGATTTCCCCGCGAATGACTTTGGCAAAAATATTATCCGTATCATAGGCCATAATATTTACTCCACGCGGCAGTTTTCATCAAAGGACGGGCGCGGGCTACGCGAGTGCAGGCGCGAGCGGTCACCATACCCCAGATTGCACAGGAAATTGGATTTGATGCGGGTGCCGGAGAAGAAGGTGGCATCCAGTTTCTCATTGTCAAAGCCGGACATCGGCCCGCAATCCAGACCCAGCGCACGCGCCGCCAGAATGAAATAGCCGCCCTGCAGCGAACTGTTGCGAAAGGCGGTGGTTTCAATGTAGCTGTCCTTTCCGACGAACCAGCTTTTAGCATCGGCATGCGGATAGAGCTCCGGCAGTTTCTCGTAGAATTCCATGTCCATAGCGAGGATTGCCGTCACCGGTGCGGCCATGCTCTTGTCGATATTGGCCTGATCCAGACAGGCTTTCAGCTTTGCTTTGGCGGCACTTGATTTCACATAAACTACGCGTAACGGCTGACAGTTGGCCGAGGTCGGCGCCATTTTTGTCAGGTCGTAGACATGTTTCAACACGTCATCATCGACCGGCGTATCCTGCCAGTAACTAAACGTGCGAGCTTCGTTAAACAGGACATCCAACGCTTGTTGATCGAGCGACATAGAACCTCCTTTGAGTGGTTAGGAATTACTTTTTACGCGATGCTTTTTCATCGAGACCGGAGACGCCTTCACGCTTGCGCAACTCATCGGCAACTTCATCCGGTGAAATACTGGCATGTTCCCACAGCACCAGCAAGTGAAACAACAGGTCGGCACTCTCGGCGATGATTTCCTTCTTGTCGTCCATCACTGCGGCCATAGCGACCTCTACGCCCTCTTCGCCCACTTTCTGCGCGATTTTGCGACGGCCTTTGTTGAATAATTTGGCAACGTAAGATTTGTCGGGCGACATATCTTTTCGTCCTGCGATCACTTCTGCCAGATCGCTCATGGTATTTTTTAGTGACTTCATGCGCCCAACCTTACCGGAACGTTTGCATGATGCAAGGCGTCTTTTACTTCACCGATCGTAAACGTACCAAAATGAAAAACCGATGCGGCAAGAAGTGCACTCGCACCCCCTTCCGTCACTCCTTCGACGAAGTGTTCTTTGGTGCCGACACCGCCGGATGCGATGACCGGAATGGAGATGGCATCGGCGATGGCGCGGGTCATCGGCAGATCGAATCCTTCGCCAGTGCCGTCACGATCCATTGAAGTCAGCAGGATTTCTCCGGCGCCGTAATCGGCCATGCGCTTTGCCCATTCGACAGCATCGATGCCGGTCGGGTTGCGGCCACCGTGAGTGAAAATTTCAAAATGCTGGTCGTCTCCTTCGCCAACGCTTTTGGCATCGATCGCGACGACGATGCATTGCGAGCCGAATTTCTCCGCCGCTTCTTTCACAAATTCCGGGCGATGCACGGCAGCGGTGTTGATCGATACCTTGTCCGCTCCGGCATGCAGCAGGCGGTGAATGTCTTCCACCGTGCGCACCCCTCCACCGACAGTGAAGGGAATGGTGCAGCGTTCAGCCACTTCGGTGACCATGTCATAGAGCGTGTCGCGCTGTTCATGCGAGGCGGTGATATCGAGGAAGCACAGCTCGTCAGCGCCTTGCTCGTTATAGACCATCGCCTGCTCGACCGGGTCGCCGGCATCGCGCAGATTGACGAAATTGACGCCTTTGACGACGCGTCCATCCTTCACATCCAGACAGGGAATGATGCGCGCTTTTAACATAACGCCAGTACGTCTTCCGCTTTGATGGCACCGTCATAAAGTGCTCGCCCAATGATGATGCCTTCAATTCCGACCTTCTCATACGGCAGGATGTTTTTGACATCGTCGGCTGAGGAGACCCCGCCAGAGAGGATGACCGGCGTGCTGATGGCCGAGGCCAGCGCCGCTGTCTCTTCGAGGTTCGGTCCCTGCATGGCACCGTCGCGCGCGATGTCGGTATAGATGATTGCCGCTACCCCGGCATCTTCGAATTCCTGCGCCAGATCGACCGCTTTCATATCCGAGGTTTCCGCCCAGCCCTCAACCGCGACCATGCCGGATTTGGCGTCGATACCGACGGCAATCTGTCCGGGAAATAATTTGCAGGCGGCCTTGACCAGCGACGGTTCGCGCAGCGCTACGGTGCCGAGAATCACGCGGGAAATGCCTGCGCTCAGCCAGGCATCGATATGCTCCAATGTGCGGATACCACCACCCAGTTGGGTCGGCATATTCACGCTTTTCAAGATCGATTGCACAGCCTCGGCATTGACGGATTTACCTTCAAACGCGCCGTTGAGATCAACGATATGCAGATAAGCAAAACCCGCTTTTTCAAACTGCGCGGCCTGCTCCGCCGGGCTGTCATTGAACACGGTGGCCTGCGCCATCTCGCCTTTATACAGGCGCACGCACTGGCCGTCTTTCAGATCAATGGCAGGGTAGAGAATCATGCTTATTCCACACTGGAGAGCGGTTCGAGTTTCTTGTAGAAAAACTGTCCGGCCAGCATATGCCCGCCAACATATTCGTAATAAGGCAGGATGCCCCAGCGCACATAACCGGATTCCTGATAGAGATTGATCGCCGCTTCCTGCGTCTCGCGCACATTGAGGCGCAGCACGGTGAATCCTGCCGCTGCCGCATCACGCTCGGCCAGTTCCAGCAATGACTTCGCCAGCCCGTGTCCACGCGCCCACGGCGCCACGAAATGCGCGTCGATGGTAGCGGCAAAGGATGAGGTTTCTTTCGTCTGGCCTGGCTTGACCACCTGAATGGAGGCCGCCAGCGTCCCGTCCAGCCAGCCGCCATAGAGCTGACGCTCCGGCACTACCAGCACGCCGCGCCAATAGGCTTCCAGCACTTCCGGCATGGGCGGCGTCACCCAGTTGAACCCGATGCCGTCGAGAATGGCATCCTCGGTCGCCTGACATAAAGACGAGAGGTTCGAGCTGTTCCATTCCTTGATGCGTTTAACGTCGATACTCATGACATCCGTAAAAAATTCTCCAGCAGTGTCTGCCCGGTATGGTGACTTTTCTCCGGGTGGAACTGCGTGGCAATGATATTGTCTTTGCCGATTACTGCCGTCAGCGTCTCACCATAGTCAGCCGTTGCTAGCACGTTATCCGGATCGGTGCAACGCGCATGATAACTATGCACAAAATAGACATGGGCGCCATCTTCTATTCCGGCGAAGAACGGATGGTCCGGCTGATTCAGTTGCAGCTCGTTCCATCCCATATGCGGAATCTTGAGGGTTGGGTCACCCGGTGTGATCGGCACCACCTCGCCGGCAATCCAGCCGAGACCGGCGTGGTCGCCGTGTTCGCGCCCCTGCTCCAGCAGCATTTGCATGCCAACGCAAATGCCGAGATACGGCACACCTGCGCGCAGCACACGCTCCTCCAATGCCTCACGCATGCCCGGCAGCGAGGTCAACCCGCGCATGCAATCAGCGAAAGCGCCCTGCCCCGGCAGCACGATGTAATCCGCATCCTGAAGGTCGGTGGCTTCGGTGATGACGGTGACGTCGTAATCCCCAATCGCCGCGGCACGTGCCATGCCCGCTGCAACCGAGTGCAGATTACCGGAACCGCAATTGATAATCCGGATCTGTTTGCTCATGCTTCCGACAGTTTGACGGTCATGGATTCCGCCGCATTGACCTGCGGCAGATAGCGATCATAGAAACGTTGCTCGGCATGCAGCAGCGTATGCGCCGCCACCAGATCGGCCACGATATAGCCGCGGCGTGCCAGTGAAGCACGGATGGCGTCATTGCCCTGAAAGCCGACCATTACGCGGATGCCCATCTGCAGCACAAAGGTGCTAACCGGGTTGAAGCCGAAATTCTCACCCAGCACGGTAATCAGGATGTTGATGCAGAATAGCACGAAGGCCAGAATCCACTGGCGGTGATACAGCGCCCATAATTCGCCGAACAGGAAACCGTAAATGTTGAACCCTTCCGGCACGAATTCCGCCGTCTCGTAAGGGCGCTCTGCCTCAGGATTCAGATGCACACTGTAGAGCTTGAAGCGGTTGAGCATCATGTCAGCCCCCGAGCGTCCCCTTGGTGGACGGCACCTGATCGGTCTTGCGTGGATCGATCGCCACCGCCTGACGCAATGCACGTGCCAACCCTTTAAAGCAGGACTCAATGATGTGGTGGTTGTTCTCGCCATAGAGATTCTCGACATGCAGGGTTGCTCCGGCAGCAAAGGCGAATGCCTGAAACCACTCGCGGAAGAGTTCGGTATCCATCTCGCCGATTTTCGGCTTGCTGAATTCTACCCGCCAAATGATGTACGGGCGGCCGGAGAAGTCGATAGCGACGCGGCTCAGCGCCTCATCCATCGGGATATAGGCCGAACCATAGCGCTCGATGCCCTTGCGGTCGCCAAGTGCTTCGGATACCGCTTTACCAATGGTGATGCCGGTATCTTCCGTGGTGTGGTGGCCATCGATATGCAGATCACCCTCCGCCGTCACGGTCAGATCCATCAGGCTGTGGCGTGAGAGCTGTTCCAGCATGTGGTCGAGAAAACCAATACCGGTCTCCACCTGATACACACCGGTGCCGTCCAGATTCACCTCAGCGGTGATATTGGTTTCGTTAGTTTTACGAGAAACTTTTCCCTGACGCATAGCCTGCCTCTGTCATTGTTCGGGCGCATCATAGCAAAACAAAGGCTTGAATAAAGAGCAAAATCACCCCACATTAGAGGAAAATGGAGGTTTTATGCGACGTCTTGCCTGTATCCTGATGCTGCTTGCGGTCACATCCTGCGGTTTTTACACCGATGAAGAGATTGAGGAGCACGAGGAGGAAAGCTCGTGGTGGGGGCATTTTTATGGCACCAGCAAGCCGAAAGAAGACCCGCTCTGCAGCTTTTACGGCAATTGTCAGGGTAGCGGCGGCTCGGTGGATTCCAATTGTTCTTTCTACGGCACCTGCAAAAAAGACCGTCCGGAACCTGATTTTTATAACCCCAGCTACGGCGATAGCGAATAGATAGAGATACGATATGAGCGAAGCACAGACATGGCACGCCACAACGATTCTTTGCGTCCGCAAGGGCGATACGGTGGTGATTGGCGGCGACGGACAAGTCAGCCTTGGGCAGACAGTTATTAAATCCAGTGCCAAGAAGATCCGGCATCTGGCCGATAAGTCGATTATCGCCGGGTTTGCCGGGGCGACGGCGGATGCGTTCACCTTGTTTGAACGGCTGGAAGCCAAGCTGGACAAGCATCCCGGCCAGCTCACCCGTGCCTGCGTGGAACTGGCGAAAGACTGGCGGATGGACCGCTATCTGCGGCGGCTGGAAGCGATGATGATCGTCGCCGATAAGAACGCGACTCTGATTCTCAGCGGCAACGGAGACGTGCTGGAGCCGGAAGACGGCATCGCAGCCATTGGTTCCGGCGGCAATTACGCGCTGGCGGCAGCACGCGCGCTGTCCGACCGCGACGACCTTGACGCCGAGGCCATTGTGCGCAAAGCGATGGGCATCGCCGCCGATATTTGCGTCTACACCAACCATAATCTGGTGGTGGAAGCGCTCTCTGCCTGAGAGATTAGTCTTTCTCTCCTTTTTACACGGCTTCTATTGCATATGGGCACATCAGCCATTACATACATGATATGAGTCATTTAACCCCTCGTGAGATTGTCGCAGAGCTGGATCGTCATATTGTCGGGCAGCAGGATGCGAAGAAGGCCGTGGCGATTGCTTTGCGTAACCGTTGGCGGCGGCAACAGGTGGACGAGCCGTTGCGCGATGAGATCATCCCCAAGAATATCCTGATGATTGGGCCGACCGGCTGCGGGAAGACCGAGATTGCACGCCGCCTGGCCAAGCTGGCAGAAGCGCCGTTCATCAAGGTAGAAGCTACCAAATTCACCGAGGTCGGGTATGTCGGGCGCGATGTGGAATCGATCATCCGTGACCTGATCGAGTTTGCTATCAATATGGTGCGCGAAAAGCAGCATAAAGAGGTACAGGACAAGGCCGAGGCCAATGCCGAGAACCGGGTGCTGGACGCGCTGGTCGGCTCTACCGCCAGTGAAGACACCCGCCGAAAATTCCGTGAGAAGCTGCGCGACGGGGAGCTGGACGACAAGGAAATCGAAATCGAGGTGGAAGATAATGCCGACGGTATGTCGAGCTTCGATATTCCCGGCATGCCCGGCTCATCGATGGGGGTGATCAATATCAGCGACATGCTGGGCAAGGCGCTGGGCGGACGCACCAAGACCAAACGCATGCGCGTGGATGAGAGTTATGGCGTGCTTCTGGCCGAGGAAGCCAACAAGCTGATCGATCAGGAAAAGATCACGCAGGATGCGATCCGGTTGGTGGAGAATGACGGGATTGTGTTTATCGACGAGATCGACAAAGTCTCCGCGCGCTCGGACGTGAAAGGCGGCGAAGTCAGCCGCGAAGGCGTGCAGCGCGACCTGCTGCCGTTGCTGGAGGGCACCATCGTGCCGACCAAACACGGGCCGATCAAGACCGATCATATCCTGTTCATCGCCTCCGGTGCGTTTCATATGGCCAAGCCGTCCGATTTGCTACCGGAACTGCAAGGACGCCTGCCGATCCGCGTCGAGCTGGCGGCACTGACCGAGGAAGACATGCTCCGCATCCTGACCGAGCCGGAAGCCAGTCTGATCAAGCAATATAAAGCACTGATCCAGACGGAAGAGGCTTCCGTCGAGTTTGCTGAGGACGGGATACGCGAGTTGGCGCGGCTGGCGACGAAGTTCAATCTGGAGATTGAGAATATCGGTGCGCGGCGGCTGCATACCATCATGGAAAAACTGATGGAAGAAATCAGCTATGAATCGCCGGATAATCCCGGCATGGCTGTCACCATCGACGCCGCTTATGTCGACAAACATATCGGCGAAATGGCTAAAGATACCGACCTCGCCAAGTTCATTCTGTAGGCGTTTTTCGCATCTGATTTACTTTTTCCCCTATTTTTGTTAAAATCATAGCCAATAATACTTTTTACGGGGTGGCTATGGCTTGGCAATTTTCTATTATTCTCAGTATCGTTTTTCTCACATTTTCCGTCTCTGACGGGTTGGCAAGACCAAATAAACCGGTGGCCAACACCAACATCAATCTGGACAGTATGAATCCCGAGGAGATTTCCGAGTTGCAGCGGCAACTGGGAATGGAAGAAACCGGGCAAGTGGAGAGTGCACTGGAAGAGGCCGTACGCACCGGCCAAAACAACGGGGTAGGTATCACCGTGCTGCTGAATGAAGGGGCGACCGTCGTCAACAATAGCCCTTCTTCCTCTACTGCCGTGTCCGAGGCGCCATGGGCGATCATGGAAGATACGCAGGAAGCACTGTACAACGCCGGCTATACCAATGTGGTGCCGACCGGCATCTATGACGCTGCTACCGAGGCTGCCGTGACCGATGCGCAGCAGCAGCTTGGGCTGCAGCCAACCGGGATTGTGGATGAAGCATTTCTATCCGCACTGAACGGCGATCTGGCAGCACAGCAGGGTAGTGTAACCTCGCAAACATCCTCAAGTAGCGGTGGGCAACAGGCCAGTTGGGTGCCGGTGGCTGTGCCGAATGGTTATAGCCGTGAGGATTGCAACGCCGCTGACTTCAAGAAGCACAGTGAGCTGGCGGAATGCTATCGCAATTCCAAAGAGCATAAATTCATGCGCTCTCTGTCCAAATATTATCTGGAAGTCGATAATCAGTAGTTAGGTTTTGATGCTTCGCTCCGTGCCTGCACGACCGCTCGCATAAAGACGCCGCCTAACTCGCTTGTTGTAGCTTGTCGATCTGATCGCGGAGTTCGGCTGCTTTCTCGAATTCCAGATCAGCCGCCAGCTTGAGCATCCGTTCGCGCAGATGGACGATGTAGGCGTCCCGATCTTCTCCGGCTTCGTATTCCGGCATATCCGGTTCCGCTGCCCTCAGCGGCGCGGTCAGATGGTCGCTCAGATACGGGTTATGCTCGTCTTCCATCGCCTCGGCAATCGCACGTGACGTCGATTGCGGCGTGATGCCGTGCTCGTCGTTATAGGCCTGCTGGATGGTACGGCGACGGTCGGTCTCTTCCAATGCCGCCTTCATGGAGTCGGTCATCTTATCGGCATAGAGGATCACCTTGCCGTCGACATTCCGCGCCGCGCGGCCGATGGTCTGAATCAGTGAGGTCTGGGAGCGCAGGAAACCCTCCTTATCGGCATCGAGGATGGCCACCAGCCCGCATTCGGGGATGTCCAGCCCCTCCCTCAGCAGATTGACGCCAACCAGCACATCGAAGGCTCCGAGGCGCAGATCACGGATGATGTCGATGCGCTCCAGCGTGTCGATATCCGAATGGAGGTAGCGCACACGGATGCCCGCTTCATCCATATATTCGGTCAGTTGCTCCGCCATTTTCTTGGTCAGGGTGGTGACCAGCGTGCGGCGACCTGCCGTCACCTGTTCCTTGCACTCGTTCAGCAGATCGTCCACCTGCGTTTCTACCGGTCGGATGATGCATTGCGGGTCGATCAACCCGGTCGGACGGATGACCTGCTCGACAAAACTACCGCCCGTCCAGTCGAGTTCGATCTTACCCGGTGTGGCCGATACAAAGATTGTCTGCGGACGCTTGGCATCCCATTCCTCGAATTTGAGCGGGCGGTTATCCATGGCAGACGGCAGACGAAAGCCATATTCTACCAGCGTTTCCTTGCGCGCACGGTCACCGTTATACATACCGCGAATCTGCGGCAGGGTGACATGGCTTTCATCGATAAACAGCAGCGCATCGTCCGGCAGATACTGAAACAGTGTCGGCGGCGGCTCGCCCGGCTGTTGGCCGTTGATGTAGCGGGAGTAATTCTCAATGCCCTTGCAGGTGCCGGTCTCAGTCATCATTTCCAGATCGAAGGTGGTGCGTTGATCCAGTCGTTGCGCCTCCAGCAGCGCCTTTTTCGATTCCAGCCAGCCCAGACGTTCCTTCAGCTCTTCCTTGATCATACGGATGGCTTTGTCCATGGTCGGGCGCGGTGTCACATAGTGGCTGTTGGCAAAGATGTTGATGCTCTCCATCTCACCCTGCGGCTCCCCGGTCAGCGGATCGAAGGCCTCAATTTCATCCAGTTCGTCACCGAAGAAAGACAGCCGCCAGGCCTGATCTTCCAGGTGGGCCGGGAAAACATCCAGCGTGTCGCCACGCACCCGGAAACTTCCACGCTGGAAATTCATGTCGTTGCGCTTGTACTGAATTTCCACCAGTTGCCGCATCAGCGCCTGCTGGTTTACTTCCTGCCCTTTCTCCAGCGCAATAACCATCTGCGAGTAGGAGTCGACCGAACCGATACCGTAAATGCAGGAGACCGATGCCACCACCACGACATCGCGCCGTTCCAGCAGCGAGCGCGTGGCGGAGTGGCGCATCCGGTCGATTTGTTCGTTGATGGAGGCGTCCTTCTCGATATAGGTATCCGAGCGCGGCACGTAGGCTTCCGGCTGATAGTAATCGTAATAGGAGACGAAATATTCCACCGCATTATTGGGAAAGAAGCTTTTCATCTCATGATATAGCTGACCGGCAAGGGTTTTGTTATGGGCGATAATAATCGCCGGGCGCTGCATATTCTGGATGACATGCGCCATCGTGAAGGTCTTGCCTGAGCCGGTAACGCCCAGTAGCACCTGATTACGCTCCTCGGCCTTCAGGCCGTCGGTCAGCGCGGCAATGGCCTGTGGCTGGTCGCCGGAGGGCTGATAGCCCGATACGATTTCAAAGGGTTTGTTCATCCCTGTGACATAGGAGGTTATGCGCTGAAATACAAGCCTGAACGGTTGTTGTGACTATTTTCCGTCACCGAAGAGACCGCCTTGCTGCTGCACGCGAATGAAGGCCGGACCAAGGATCACCATCAGCAATACCGGCATCAGGAGCAGAATCAGCGGAATCGTCATCAGCGTTGGCAGGCGACCCGCTTTGGTCTCCGCCATACTCAGTCGGGTCATCCGATAATCTTCCGACAGCACGCGCAGCGTATCGGTGAGGCTGGTACCGAATTTCTCGGTCTGGATCAGCGCTGCTACCAGCGAGCGAAATGGCACCAGATTGGTGCGGTCAGCCAGATTTTGCAGCGCCTGTGAACGGTCGTTCAACAGCGCCAGCTCCAGCCGCGTGCGGTTCAGTTCCTTGGTGATTTCCGGGTGTGCACGCCCCAGTTCCTTACACACTCGTCCCAGCGCCGCATCCAACGCCAGTCCGGATTCCACACAGACCACCATCAAATCCAGCGTATCCGGGAAGGACCGGATCAATACCTGCTGGCGGCGTTGAATTTTGTTTTTCAGGTAGAGCGACGGACCAATGATACCGGCCGCAATCATCAGCACGCCTGTCATGCCTCCGACCAACTGATTTGGGCCACCCAGTGAACCCATCAGGACAATAACCCCGAAGAACGCCAGTATCCAGCCGCCGATCTTCTTCATGAAAATGATATATACCGGGACATCCGGAGAGGTAATCCCGGCATGCTGAATCTCTTTTTGTATCTCTTCCTGCTCGTCCACCTTGATGCCGACAGCAGACATCATGCCTTCCAGCATGGCTGCCAAAGGCGATTTTTCCTGATCCATGCCGACCAGATCTTCAGTGCCGTAGCCTTCTGCAGTGACAGTGGAAGCGGCAGACGATGTGCCGCCCATGACTTTGCTTTCCAGCTTTTGCACGCGCTCTTTGCGGCCGAGCACGGCATCAATCAGCATGTAGCCGGTGAACACCACCAGAAATGCAACGCCCGCAATGATATATCCGATATTGATGTCCATACTAAATATCTATGTCCAGCATCTGGCGTACAATCCAGAAAGTTAATCCAAGCAACCCAAGACACAGCAACAACAACATGTTACCTTCCGGCGTGTCGAACAGCGGGTCCAAATGGGTCGGCGAGGTGATTTTCAACACCAGAAACAGGCCGACGGGCAGCGAGCCCAGTACCCAGCCCGTGGCACGACCTTCCGACGTCATCGCTTTGATCTTCAGACGCAGCTGTTTGCGTTTACGAATAATCGACGAAAGGTTACCAATAACCTCTGCCAGATTACCCCCCGTTTCCTGCTGGACGTTGAGCACTACCACGAAGAAGTTGATGTCCGGCTCGTCGATACGCTCCGCCAGACGGTTTAATGCATCATCCAGCGAGCGCCCGAGCGCTACTTCATCTGCCACCTGTTGAAACTCCGTGCTGACCGGCGGCTCCATATTTTCCGCTACCATCTGAATAGCAGTGTTCAGCGGGAAACCGGAGCGTACACTACGTACGATCATATCCAGTACATCCGGGAACATGTTGATGAATTCCGCGTTGCGCTTTTTAATGCGACCTTCAAGGAATTTAATCGGGATCAGGTATGCCAGCATGATCGCTATGATGTAGGCTACTGCCTGCGTAATCACATCTTTCTCACCGACAAAGCTATTAGCCAGCAGGAACAGCATTAATGCCAGAAGTAGCATGACAATTATAAATGTGCTGACACTCTTGCCGTAACCAGCTTTCAGAATCAGTGACAAGAGAGAATAACCGCCCGGCATGTTCATCAACAGGCGCATCATCGCAGAGTCTTCAATTTCTTCTTTAAAGATACGCTCGGTGCTGGCGGTTTCTTTTTTGACGTTCTGCGTCTCTTCCATGATCTGACGCAAAGCGTTTTGCGTGCGCTTTTCCTTATCACCGGAAAGCAGCATGGGTAAGACCTTCATCATTACGGCGAAGATCAGAACAAAAACAACAATGGATATTAATACAGCGCTTAACATATGCTCCCTACTATACCGCAGCTTACCCTATTTTTAAACAATCCTTAATTTCTTGATCACGTCCGTAGTATTCTGCCTGCGACATAAATTTCGGGCGTATCGGATATGACACAAAATCACCCATCAATCCCCCTTCCGGAGACATTCCTCGTGTTTTGTACTCAAACAGGGTCTGGCTGATGATCGTTTCGCCTTCCATGCCCACGATTTCTTCAATTTGCGTGATCCGGCGGCGACCGTCACGCATCCGCTGAAGCTGGACGATGATATTGACTGCGCTTGATATTTGGTAGCGCAGCGAGGATGAGGCAACCCGTACACCGGACATCCCCACCAGATTTTCTACCCGTGCCAGACAATCCCGCGGTGAGTTGGCGTGGATGGTTGCCATCGACCCGTCATGGCCGGTATTCATGGCGGAGAGGACATCAATCACCTCATCACCACGCATTTCCCCCAGAATAATGCGATCCGGGCGCATCCGCAGAGCGTTTTTCACCAATTGGCGCTGCGTTACTTCACCTGTGCCCTCGGTCG
>JAUIJX010000167.1 GCA_030430795.1 Alphaproteobacteria bacterium
TCGGCGGATTCATGTCGGATATGACCGGCTCCAAAGCCACCAGCACGGAAGCATGGTGCCGTGATCACGGGCGGGCATTCCTGCGGTTTGATTATTTCGGGCACGGGCAGTCAGACGGCGCCTTCATCGACGGTACGATCGGACGCTGGAGAGATAATGCCGTCGATATGATCAGCGAACTGACCGACGGACCGCAGATCGTGATCGGCTCCAGTATGGGCGGCTGGCTGATGCTGCTCAGCGCCCTCGCCCTACAAGACAAAGTCGCCGGGCTGATCGGCATTGCTGCCGCACCGGACTTCACCGAAGACCTGATATGGGCAGAGATGACCGAAGCACAACAGAAAACACTGATGGAAGATGGTCGGATCGATGTACCCTCCGACTATGGCGACGAGCCGTATCCCATCACCCGTTCACTGATTACCGAGGCACAGGAGCATCTGCTGATGCGTGCGCCGATTGCCCTTGATTGCCCGGTGCGGCTGCTACATGGCATGAAAGATGACGATGTGCCGTGGCAACTGGCGCTACGGTTGTCTGAACAGCTTAGCTCCGACGATGTACAGATTCATCTAATGAAAGAATCCACGCATCGCATGTCGGAACCGGATGACCTGTCACTTATTCAGGACACGCTGCAACGAATGCTGGATTCCCTGTCGTAAGCGAAGAATTTCTTTGCATCCTGCCAGTGAAATCGCTAGAACAAGCTCTCTCCTAACCCTTCGATTTACGAGAATACCCGATGTCTGATAAACCTTCTGTCCGTCCGTCTAATCCTAATTTTTCATCCGGACCGTGCGCCAAGCGTCCCGGCTGGAGCGTCGATACGCTGCAAGCTGCGGCAACAGGACGCTCACACCGCGCGAAGATCGGCAAGGAAAAACTGCTGGAAGTCATCGAATCCAGCAAACGGATTCTGGGGATTCCGGCGCATTATAAGCTGGGGATCGTGCCTGCTTCCGATACCGGCGCATTCGAGATGGCGATGTGGAGCATGCTCGGCGCTCGCGGGGTCGATATGCTGGCGTGGGAAAGCTTCGGCAGCGGCTGGGTAACGGACGCAAAGAAACAACTCAAGCTCTCAGACATCCGGGTGTTTGAAGCCGAATATGGGCAACTGCCCGATTTATCACAGGTCGATTGGTCACGCGATGTGTGCTTTACGTGGAACGGCACTACCTCCGGGGTACGCGTGCCGAATGCCGACTGGATTGCCGATGACCGCGAAGGTCTGGCGCTGTGCGATGCAACGTCCGCCGTGTTCGCCATGCCGATTCCGTTTGAGAAGCTGGATGTGGTGACGTGGTCATGGCAGAAGGTGATGGGCGGTGAAGCCGCGCATGGAATGCTGGCACTCAGCCCAAAAGCGGTGGAGCGTCTGGAGAGTTATACACCGGACTGGCCGTTGCCGAAGATTTTCCGCATGACCAAATCCGGCGCACTGATTGACGGCATCTTTAAGGGCGAGACCATCAATACGCCATCGATGCTGGCGGTGGAAGACGCACTGGACGGCCTGCGCTGGGCAGACGCTATTGGCGGGCTGAACTCGCTGGTGTCACGTACCAATGCCAATATGGCAGCGATCAGCGCGTGGGTGGCTAACACTGACTGGGTGGACTTCCTCGCCGAAGACGACGCCAACCGCTCACCGACTTCCGTATGCCTGAAGATCAGCGATCCGTGGTATGCCTCACTCAGTGACGATGCCAAAGCGGCGGGCGCCAAGCAACTGGCCAACCTGCTGGCTGATGAAGGTGTCGCGTATGATATCGGTGCGTATCGCGATGCGCCTCCGGGACTTCGCATCTGGGCAGGCGCCACCATTGAAACCGCTGACCTCGAAGCCCTGTTCCCGTGGCTCGACTGGGCGTATCAATCCATTAAACAGCAACAACTCGCAGCCTAACGATCAGGAGATTTATGACCATGCCTAAGGTACTCATCAGTGACAAACTGAGTCCACAAGCGATTGAAGTATTTGAAAAGAATAATATCGAAGTCGATAACAAGCCGGGTATGACTCCCGAAGAAATCAAGGCCTGCATCGGGGAATATGACGGGCTGGCGATTCGCTCCGCCACCAAAGTGACCGCCGATCTGCTGGAAGCTGCCACCAATCTGAAAGTGGTCGGGCGCGCCGGGATCGGTGTCGATAACGTTGACCTGCAAGCCGCCACCGCCAATGGCGTGGTGGTGATGAACACGCCGTTCGGTAACTCAGTGACGACTGCAGAACATTCCGTGGCGATGATGATGGCACTGGCACGGAAGATCCCCTCCGCCAACGCATCGACGCATGATAGCCTGTGGGAGAAAAATAAGTTCATGGGTGTGGAGCTGTATGCCAAAACCCTCGGCCTGATCGGTTGCGGGAATATCGGCTCTATCGTTGCCGACCGCGCGCAAGGGCTGAAGATGAAAGTGATCGCGTATGATCCGTTCCTCTCTCCTGAGCGTGCGAAAGACCTCAATATTGAGAAAGTAGAACTGGATGACTTGCTGGCACGTGCTGATTTCATTTCCCTGCACACACCGCTGAACGATGCGACACGCGGGATTCTGAACAAGGAGTCACTGGCGAAAACGCGCAAAGGCGTCCGGATTATCAACTGCGCACGCGGTGGGCTGATTGTGGAGGCCGATCTCAAAGAAGCGATTGAGAGCGGTCACGTGGCCGGAGCGGCGCTTGACGTGTTTGAAGAAGAGCCTGCACAAAACAATGTGCTGTTCGGGATGGAGCAAGTGGTGTGCACCCCTCACCTCGGCGCGTCTACCTCCGAAGCGCAGGAGAATGTGGCGATTCAGGTGGCCGAGCAACTGGCCGATTATCTGAATAACGGCACGGTAACGAACGCGATTAATATGCCGTCCGTCTCCGCCGAAGATGCAGCCAAGCTCAGCCCATATCTGGAACTAGCAGAGAAGCTTGGAAGTTTCTCCGGTCAACTGACTAAAACCGGGCTGGAAGAAGTCAGCATCGAGTTTGAAGGGAAAGTGGCAACGTATAACACTCGTCCACTGGTCGCCGTAGCACTGAAAGGCCTGCTGGCTCCGCTGGTGGAAGGCGTAAATATGGTGAACGCACCTCTGATTGCTAAAGAGCGCAATATCAAAGTGAGCGAAGTGCAACGCGAGCAATCCGGAAATTACCAAAGCCTGATTCGTATTACTGTGACAACGGAAAAGCGCACCCGCGAGATTGCCGGCGCATTGTTCGGCGCACAGCCACGCATCGTAGAACTGCACGGCACCAATCTGGATGCCTCGATCGGCAAGCTGATGCTCTATATCAACAACGAGGATAAGCCGGGTCTAATCGGCGGCGTGGGTCAGGTATTAGGCGATGCCAGCATTAACATTGCCAACTTCCATCTGGGACGTGGCGATGGTAGCGACGAAGCCGTGGCGCTGGTCGAGATTGATCAGGAAGCATCCGCCGATGTGATTAAAAAGCTGGCGGAACTGCCGAGCGCCAAGCAGGTGTGCCTCGTACGTTTCTAATTCTATAGGAAGTCGTTGAAGAAGTCGTCGTAGACTTCGCAGAAGGCCGCCAT
>JAUIJX010000168.1 GCA_030430795.1 Alphaproteobacteria bacterium
CTGTCTGTGCTTGACTCCGAGCTGGTAAGGCTCGAACAAAACCCCAACGACGAAGAAATTCTGGGCAACATCTTCCGACTGGTGCACACCATCAAGGGAACGTGCGGCTTTCTTGGCCTGCCGCGTCTGGAATCGGTGGCACACGCTGGAGAAAACGTGCTGGGGAAAATCCGCGACGGGGAGATTATCGTTAAGCCGGAAACCATCTCCATCGTGCTGGAAGCGCTCGATTGCATCAAGGATATCATGGATTTTCTGGAGGAAAACGGCTCGGAACCGGAAGGGGATGATGGCCCGCTGATTTCCCGCCTCAATGCCTATGCCGCCAGCAATGGCGCGAGCGATGGCACCGATGGTGGCGGCGCAGCGCCTGCGGAAACTCCGGCCTCTGCTGACGATGATATGGCGGCGATGGAAGAAGCCATGCGTGAATCCGGCGAATTACCGGCCGAAGAAGCGCCGAAAGAGGAAGAAAAGAAGGAAGATACCGGCGAAGCCACGCTTGATGAGTTGGAGGCGGCGTTCCTCGCAGCGCCCGGACCGGAGGATATGACTGCCCCGGTGGCGCAGGAGAAGAAAGAAGACACCGGCGAAGTCACGCTCGATGAATTAGAGGCAGCGTTCCTCGCGGCACCTGGGCCGGAGGATATGACCGCCCCGGTGGCGAGCGCAGCCCCGGCTGAGGAAAAGAAAGAAGAAGCACCGAAAGAGAACCTGCCGGTAGCGAATGAAGCACCGGAGGAAGACAAACCTGCGCCTGCACCGGCTCCGGTGGCAGAACAGGACATCAAGAAAGAAGCGGTTGGCAAAGGGTTAAAGACAGCAGCGGCGAAAGAAGCGCCGGCGGCTTCCAGTCTGGCCAACCAGACGATCCGCGTGAATCTGGCGATTCTGGAGAATCTAATGTCGATGGTGGGTGAACTGGTGCTGACTCGTAACCAGTTGATGCAGATCGTGCGCGGCAAGGACGATAATGAATTCAAAGGCCCGCTGCAGCGCCTGAGCTACATTACGACCGAGCTGCAGGAAGGTATCATGAAAACGCGCATGCAGCCGATTGGCAACGCATGGGCGAAATTCCCGCGCCTGATCCGTGACCTGTCGATCGAACTGAACAAGAAGATCGAACTGCGCATGGAAGGGGCGGAAACCGAACTTGACCGACAGCTTCTCGAGCTGATTAAAGACCCGCTGACCCATATGGTGCGTAACTCCTGTGACCACGGTCTGGAAGTGCCGGAAGACCGTGTTAAAGCAGGCAAGCCGGAAACGGGCACCGTCACTCTGAGCGCGTATCATGAGGGTGGCCACATTATCGTCGATATCTCCGATGACGGTAAAGGTGTGCCGGTCGACCGCATTAAAAAGAAAGCCATTGAGAATGGCATGGCGACGGAAGCGGAATTGTCGCAAATGAGTGACCAGCAGATCATCCAGTTTATTTTCCGCGCCGGTTTCTCCACGGCGGAAAAAGTCACCAGCGTCTCCGGACGCGGGGTGGGCATGGATGTGGTGCGCACCAACATTGAGAAAATCGGTGGGACGGTGGAACTGGAATCCGTGTTTGGCAAAGGCTCGACCTTCCACATCAAAATCCCGCTGACACTCGCGATTGTCTCCGTGCTGATTGTCGATTCCTGCGGCGAGAAATTCGCCGTGCCGCAAATCAACGTGCTGGAGCTGGTGCGCGTTAGTGACGACAGTGAGTACCGTATTGAAGCGATCAATGATGCGCCGGTGCTCCGTCTGCGCGATCGTCTGTTGCCGCTGATTTCACTCTCGCGCGTCCTGCAACTGGATGAATCCCAGCGCGAAGGTGAAAGCGAATATGTGGTGGTCTGCAAGGTGGGCGCCAGTGAATATGGCCTGCTGGTGGATAATATCTATGACACCGAGGAAATTGTCGTGAAACCGGTGGCGCAAGTGCTGCAGCATATCTCGGTTTATTCCGGCAATACCGTGCTGGGTGACGGGAGCGTGATCATCATTCTCGATCCGAACGGCATTGCGAAAACCACCAGCGGTGAGCTGGACATCAGCAAGGACTCCGGCAGTATCGCCGACCGTCAGATTACCAAGCAGGAACGCACCTCGACCTTCCTGTTGTTCCACAGTGGCAGCGGGGCACCGAAAGCCGTGCCGTTGGAACTGGTCTCCCGTCTGGAAGAGCTGGATGCGTCCGAAATCGAATTCTCCAACAATAAGCCGGTGGTGCAGTATCGTGGCGATCTGATGGTGCTGACGACGATTGGCGACCAGAAGATTGCGAAAGAAGGTATTTGCGAGGTGATCGTCTTCCATTATGACAATAAAACGGTCGGGCTGGTGGTGGATGATATCATGGATATTGTCAACGCTGAGCCGACCGTGAAACTGGTCAGCGATGACCGCACCTTCCTTGGTACCATCATTATGGCAGGTAAATCGACCGATGTGCTGGATGTGGGCTATCTGCTCTCCAGCGTGCTGGATATTGAGCTGGATCTGGCAACCGAACTGACGGAAGAACAAAAGGAGGCCGACTTGCTCTTCGTGGAAGACAGCATGTTCTTCCGTAACCTGACCGTACCGTTCCTCTCGGCGGTGGGGTATCGCGTGACGGCGGTCGCCAGTGCCGAAGAAGCGCTGATGCAGATGCAGCGCCGCACATTCGATGTGATCGTTACCGATATAGAGATGCCGGAAATGGATGGGTTTGAGTTGGCGGAATCTGTGCGCATGCTGGCGGATCATAAACATACGCCGATCATTGCATTCACCTCCACCGCCAATAGCAATTTTGCAATGCGTACGACGGAATGCGGCATCAATGACTATGTGCTGAAAACGGAGCGTGAAAAACTGATTCTGGCGATTGCCAAGCAATTGTCACCGGAAGAGGTGGCAGCTGAGGGAGAAACGGTATGACGACATCCCTGACAGTAGCGGATAACCACGACATCGTGCACATGGACAGCGAGAAAGAGGGCTTCGTGACCATGCGCGTATGTAACCAGCTGATCGGTATCTCCGTGCTGGTGGTGCAGGATGTGCTGCGTAAAGTGGAAATAGCCCATGTGCCTCTGGCACCGCATGAAGTGGCAGGCTCCATGAATTTACGCGGACGCATTGTCACAGTGATTGATATGCGTGCGCGTCTGGGGCTGGAAGCAGCCTCCCCGAATGAAAAAACCATGCATGCGGTGGTGGAATACCGGGATGAGCTCTACAGCCTGATGGTAGACTCCGTGGGCGATGTGCTCAACCTGCCCGTTAACCATATTGAAAAAAGTCCTGCAAACCTTGCAGGCAACTGGAAAGACGTGGCTGCAGGCGTCTATCGGCTGGAAAAGGAACTGCTGGTTATCCTCGATGTTCAGGCTCTATTAACCTTTTAGGGCGATAATACCTAAATAATCATTGGTTTAGGAGACCGTCATGACAACATCGATGGTGGTAGACGACTCTAAAATTGTGCGTAAAGTGACGCGCAAAATACTTGAATCATTCGGTCACGACGTCGTTGAGGCAGAAAACGGCAAGCTGGCGGTCGATGTATTCAAAGAGTGCAATCC
>JAUIJX010000169.1 GCA_030430795.1 Alphaproteobacteria bacterium
GCAGCCAAACCGACTTTGGTGAAAAAGCAGAAGACCGAAGAAGGGCGGCTGGAGAAAGTCAGGAATTTCAACCTGCATGGCTGGGCCTGGGATAAGGAAAACCCGGACGCCACGCAGGAAATAGTGATCTATGTTGACGGCGAGATTCTGGACGTGGTCAAGGCATCTTCCTACCGGGACGATGTCAAACGCGCTGGCAAAGGCACAGGGAAATACGGGTTTAAGATTCCCATTCCGCCGTATTTGCTGGACGGCAAAACGCACAAAGTCACCGCCAAATTCAAAGATACCGAAACACCGCTGCCACCGGAGCAGAGCTTCTGTGAAGATGTCACGCGCCCCTATACCGGGCTGGGCGGCTTCAACCGCTGGGCGCTGATTTCTCGGGAGATATTCCAGCCCTACAAAGAGAATGATGAACGTATCTTCGGCTATATGGACTGGTACCAGACATTGCTCGCCAAACAATATGCCGACCGCAGGCAGGATCATCTGATCTCCATCGTCATGCCGACCTATAACCGCGCCGACATCATTCGTCAGGCCATCACCTCTGTTTTGCAACAATCCTATGAGAACTGGGAGCTCATCATCGTTGATGACGGCAGTGAAGATAACACGGATTTAGTCGTCCGTTCCTTCCGTGACAAGCGCATTAAATACATGCCAATGAAAGAGAATGGTGGTGTCAGCAAGGCGCGCAACGTTGGTATGAAAGCAGCGAAGGGAAAATTCTTCGCCTATCTGGATACCGATAACACATGGCGTGACGACTTTCTGCTGCTCACCGTCAACACCCTGCTCGACAACGAGAAATTCGACAGCATCTACACTGCGCTGGAAGCGACCGAGATTCACGACTCGCCCGTGCGCGGCAAATACGAAGTGAAGTTCATCCGTTACGGCATGTATCACCGCTCGCTGCTGGAGAACCGCAATTACATCGACCTGAACTGCTACATTCACCGCCGTGAATTATACGATCACTACGGCGGCTTCTGCGAGGACATGCGGCGACTGGTCGACTGGGATTTAATCCTGCGCTACACCGCGCATTCGGCGCCATATGCGCTGCCGTGCATTCTGGTGGATTATTATTACGGGCTGGTGAAAAACCAGATCACCCGCACGGAAACCTCCAAAGATGCCGAGCGCCTCTACCTGGAGCGCCTGAGCAAAGACGCCTTCACCGTGTCGGAGCTGGATACGGTCGGGAAATATGCTGACGAGCCGCAGTATAAATTCTTCCACAACGCCAGCGCCATCAAACCGAAGAAATCATCCGGACTGGGCAAGCTTTTTGGCGGTTCTTCGCAGCCGCAGCGCTTTACGTCCATTGTCATCGCCAGTTATGAAGCGGCGCAATATCTGGATTACTGCGTGGCCTCCATCTATGCCTTCACTGAGCCGGGCAGCTTTGAGGTCATTCTGGTGGATAACGCTTCATCCGCGCCGACTATATCGTTACTGACCAAGCTGGAACAGAAATACAAAAACCTGAAAGTGATCTATAACCAGATGAATGCCGGTTTCACTATGGCCAGCAATCAGGGCATCAAAGCGGCGCGGGCGAAGTCGGATATTATCCTGCTCAACAACGACGCGATGGTTACCAAAGGCTGGGTCACGGCCATGCAGGACGTGTTGGCCGAGGAAGAAAATGTCGGCATGGTGGTGCCGCGCCAGACGTTGATTCCGGGTACCGACACCATGAATGTCCATGTGCCGTTCTGTAACCCGACGCGCGAGATCGACGTGAACCTTTCCGTGCACCACGATAATATTCAGGGCTCACGCACCAACCTGCATCAGGGCTATGTGGAAGTCACCTTCGCGCCGTTCTTCTGCGTCTACATCCCGAGGGAAACGCTGGATTCAGCTGGGCTGCTCGATGCCAAAAACGGCAGGCACTATCGTTCCGACCGGCTGTATTGCGATGTAGTGCGGGAGTTTGCGGGCAAGCGTATGGTCTACACGCCGCATGCTAAACTCTATCATTTCCTCCAGCAATCGACGAAGCAACTGAAAACCGGCAATGCTGAGGACTACCAGAAAATTTTCGTTGAAAATACCTGGGACGATAAAGAAAAGAAAATGCTCGGAATATAGATTATGTCCCCAAATGAGAACCACATTATTGATGAACCGGCGGCGCTGGTGGGCAAGAACAACTGGCTCTTCTTATGTGGCGACAGCAACAAATGCATAGACCAGTTTACCGGTAAGTACGAAGAGCCGCACCTATTGGAGAGATTCTGGATAGAGGCGATGAACCGGCGTTTTGAATTCTTCGATAAGCTGGGAATTCCCTATTTCTTCTACATCGTTCCGGGAAAAGAATATATCTACTCGGACTTACTGCCGGACAGTATCGTAAGAAGCAAGCAGCCAGTGCTTTGGGAGCGTTTGTACGATGCGATACGAAAAAACACCAAGGTGACTATTCGTCCGCTTCATCAACAAATATTGCAGGCGCGCTACAAAGCAGAGGAGCCACTATATTTTCGCACGGATTCGCATTGGAACGCATTCGGCGCTCAGGCAGCGGCCAACGTTGTTTTAGAGGACCTTCGGACAATCTTCGGAAGTAGTCTGACACAGGTTTCTCAGGACGCATACACGGTTCAGAAAACGGACGCGGAAGAACTGGATCTTCTCAACAAAAAATACGTTCAGCATGAAAATGGTCAGTTTACAGCAATCCCGGATGCCCCCGCTGTGCCGGCAGATAAGCTGATTCGGTTAATTCCACCAAAAGAATTTAAACCACAAACACTGACGCCGGATGAATTTCTGAAAAACATAACATCCCGTGCGCCTGTTGTGACGCACACACCGAATAGTAAGCCGCTTCGCGCAATGGTATATCGGGACTCATTTGCGTCTGAAATGCCTTCACTTCTCTATAACCATTTTAAAGACTGTACGGCTCTCTGGATGCCTGATATTTCGAGGGAAGCCGTGGAACGGGAAAAGCCGGATGTAGTGATTCAAATGATGGTGGATCGCTTCATGAGCCGAGCGCCTCGCGATTAAATTCTGAGACGGAATGATGAACCAGAAGTTTTTCATCGTAAGCTGTTCGCTGTTATCAGCGTGTATAGCAGGATTTGTTGTTTATGCGTTGTGTAGCATGAACCATCAGAAGAGTTTGACCATCTCTGGTGTGCAGGCGCCCTATACGCCGCATCACTGGATGTATGAAGACATAGCGATGGAAGGAGATATACATATAACGCCATTATCTCGTGAGCCCGCTCTTTTTCTCGATAAACAAATAGATAATCAGCTTCGGGAAAGTCATTGGGACGCAGGGACGGACTATGCTGCTGTGCTCCGTACTTCCGGAGATGGTAACGCGGTCACATCAACCACCTACATGGAAATAGACGAATCCTGCGACCAAGACTGTACAGGTGATAACATTGCGCAGCACAATCGTATCAGATTGGAATCACCGGAATCAAAAGGATGGGCTGGCTGGGACTATGTGGATATTTCCGGCCATACCGGAG
>JAUIJX010000013.1 GCA_030430795.1 Alphaproteobacteria bacterium
TTTAACAAAATCCGGCACATTGGCGGCAATAATTGCCTCCTCCTCGGCCTCCGGCAAATAATTCAGCGTCGCCACGATATGCCAGCGATCCATCTGCCCCTGATTGATCGGGTTGGTGCCGTGATACATCCCCGTCGCATCGCCCAGCCCCACCGTGTTGGCGGTCGCGAACAGACGAAACGCCGGGTGCGGCGTCATCACCATATTCTGATCGAGCAGCGTCAACTGCCCCTCCGACTCAAGCACACGCTGGATCACGAACATCACATCCGGTCGCGCCGCGTCATATTCATCGAACACCAGCGCCACGCCATTACGGATCGCCCACGGCACGATGCCTTCCACGAACTCGGTAACCTGCTTGCCGTCCTTCAGCACGATCATATCCCGCCCGATCAGATCGACCCGGCTGACATGCCCGTCCAGATTCACCCGCACCATCGGCCAGTTCAGCCGCGCCGCCACCTGCTCGATATGGCTGGACTTCCCGGTGCCGTGAAACCCCTGCAGCAGCACCCGGCGGTTATGCACAAATCCTGCCAGCACCGCCAGCGTGGTATCGGTATCAAAACAGTAATGCGGATCGAGCACCGGCACATGGTCACCGTCCCCGCTCAGCACCGGCACATCCATCGCCACATCAATGCCGAACAGCTCTTTGGCAGAGGCCGTCTTGGCATTCAGTTCAGAAAACAGGGTCACAGGCTTGGATGCAGGCATGGCGGTCATAACGAATGCTGGCTTTTCACAATATGGGTCTCAAAGTCGCGGATGGCTTCCATTTCCTTATCGGTGACATTGCCGTCACGCAACAGGAAAATATTGGCCAACTGAATAAACCCGTCCGCCAGCTTCGCCCGCTCTGCCGCATCGATTTTTCGAAGCGACACACATTCATCCGCCAGCGCAATGCTCTTCATATCCCGCACCAGATCTCGCCCGGTGGTATCGTCATCCACCAGCGCAGCGGAAGGCGGCTTGGCCTTGTATTCATCAAAAATCGTCTGGATATAACTGTCGATCATCCGATCGACCGGCACCACCGCATCCCGCATGCGAAGATAGGCGATGCATTCCGCCAGCAGCGCAAATTCCGCCGACTCACCCAGCGGATCAACCGAGCCGAAATACAGCCCCAGCAATTCAATATCGCGCTCAAGCATCTGGCGCGCATGCGCCTCAAACCCACGCTGACCGGACGCGTTATAGATCCCGATAAACGTCTCATACAAATGATCGACGGCATTTCTGGGGTTGGTATCACTCATGCCCGGCATAATCTCCGTATTGTTCCGTCAACAGCTGATATGCATCCACAATCGCCTTAAACCGATCCTCAGCCGCCGTATCTCCACCGTTTACATCGGGATGGTACTGCTTGACCAGCTTTTTATAGGTCGATTTCACCTGTTTCATGCTCGCCGGATGCTCCAGCTCCAGTTTACGCAGTGCTTTTTCCAACCGCCTCGGCACCGGCTTGGTATAGCTCTCCGAGCCACTTGATTTACCACCGAGAAAGGCATTCAACTTACTTCTCAGGATGCTTTCCTGCATCCCCGGATCCATCTGATGCTTCCAGGTCGGCCGATGCCCAAGCGGCGCATCGCGCTGGAAACGCTCCACCTCATCTTCCGACATGCCGTTGAAGTAATTCCACTCCTTATTGTATTCACGCACATGATCGAGGCAGAACCAGTAATAGTCCGGGCGCTCACTGCGCGATTTCGGCGCACGGTGCTCAGCAGGCTCCCTGCAGCCCGGATGCTCACAGACGCGGCTTGTCTGTGCCTTCTCTTCCTTGTAGTTATACATACCCGGTAATATGGATCAAAAAACACGAGACGCAAGCACATGCAGAACCAAATCGAACAAAAACTGACGCAGGCCTTCACCCCGTCACATCTCGAAGTCATCAACGAATCGCACCTGCATGCCGGGCATAGCGGCGACAACGGCACCGGCAACAGCCATTTCCGCGTGCGTATTACCGCCGACGCCTTCGACGGTAAATCCCGCGTCGAGCGCCATCGCATGATCTACGGCGTACTAACCGAGGAAATGAACGGCGGCATCCACGCCCTCGCTTTGGAGGTTGAAGGCAGAGTGTAGAGTATAGAGAATGGATTGCTTCGTCGCTTCACTCCTCGCAATGACGAAATGAGAGACTGTCATTCCCGCGCAAGCGGGAATCTGGACACTGGAGATTCCCGTTTTCACGGGAATGACAGATAGGTTAGAAGTTTGGGAATAGATTCCGAAGCGCGTTCACAATGACAATGAGATAGCAAGGAACAAGAATAGTGAACGCAGTGAGCAGGAGCCGACCGGCGACCGGCGATCATTCGCCGTAAGCATGCGCGGCGTTTGAGCGCATATAAAATAATGCACGGAATGACAAACTATCAAAACACTCGCAAAACCATCAGAAGCCGCTATGGTAGCCGCATGAATACAGCGATTTCAGATGTGATTATCATTGGCGGCGGTCTGGTCGGCTCCGCTATGGCCACCGCACTGGCGCAATCCGGCCTCAGCGTGCAACTGCTGGAACGCGCCGAACGCGACGCCGCGCTGGATGCCTCCGGCGATATCCGCGCCACCGCCATCGCCCGCTCCTCTATGTATGTGTTCGAGCATATCGGCGTGTGGGACCAACTCACCACCCATGCCGAACCGATCCTCGATATCCGCGTGCTGGACGGCTATTCCCACGCCTTCGTGCATTACGACCACAGCACCGCCGACAACAAACCCTTCGGCTATATCGTCTCCAACACGCAGCTCAAACCGACATTGCTCCAGGCCGCGGAGAAGGAAGACAACATCACCATCACTTACGGCGCCGAGGTGACAGACATTGAGACGACGGCCAACCACGCCACCGTCACGCTGGCCGATGGCAACACGTTGCGCGCCGCGCTGGTGCTGGCCGCCGACGGGCGTTTCTCCGCCAGCCGCGCCATGATGGATATTCCGCACCGGCTGGTACAATACGGCCAGACCGCGATGGTCTGCACCATCCGCCACAGCGAACCGCATCAGGGATTGGCGCTGGAGCGCTTCCTGCCCGCCGGCCCGTTCGCCGTGCTTCCCATGCAGGATGATTGCTCCGGCATCGTCTGGTCGGAACCGCATGAGCGCGCCAGACAACTGACGGACGGTGACGAAGCGACCTTCCTGCGCGAGATGAAAGACCGTATCGGCGACTATCTCGGCGAAATCGAACTGGTCAGCAAACGTTATGCCTACCCGCTGGCGCTGGTGCTGGCGAAATCGTATACCGCCAAACGCTTCGCGCTGATTGGCGATGCCGCCCATGCCATCCACCCGATTGCCGGGCAAGGCGTCAATCTGGGCTACCGCGACGTCGCCGCGCTGCACGCACTGCTATCGGAAACTGCGAAGCTAGGGCTGGATATCGGCAGCGACACCGTGCTGGCGCGCTATAACCACTGGCGCCGCACCGATGTGCTGAGCATGATCGCCGCCACCGATGGCATCAACCGCCTCTTCTCCAACGACATCCCGCCGCTGCGCATGATCCGCCGCCTTGGCCTGTCACTGGTGGAGAAAACCCCGAAACTGAAGCATTATTTCATGTTTCACGCTATGGGCCTGACCGGCAACCTGCCGGATATGCTCAAGAAAGACAAAGCCGCATAAGGCAGGTGTTATTTCTCTGACGCAACCGCGGTTTTTATGCGCCGCAAACCCATGAATCATAGAGAAAAGTATGACTTTTGCGCGTCAGAAGAGTATTCTGCCTGCCATGCAAATTGACGATTTCAGACCCATTCTTCTGGTCAACGGGATTCTGCTTAGCATCGTATCCATCCTGATGCTGCTGCCCGCGCTGGTGGACTATAGTGTCAGCAACCCGGACTGGAAGGTGTTCCTGACCTCATCCATCGTCACCGGCTTCATCGGCATCGCGCTCTATCTGACCAATCAGGGACACCGCAACACGCTAACGCTGCGGCAGACCTTCCTGTTTACCATCACCAGCTATTTCGTGGTCGCCTTCTTTTGCGCGATCCCGCTCTATCTGGCTGACCTTGGCATGCCATTCGTCGATGCCGCATTTGAGGCCGTCTCCGGCATCACCTCCACCGGCGCCAGTGTGATGAGCGGGCTGGACTACGCGCCGCCGGGCATCCTGCTGTGGCGCTCACTGCTCAACGCCATGGGCGGTATCGGAATCGTGGTCTTAACCCTTGCCATTCTGCCCATGCTGCGCATCGGCGGGATGCAGCTCTTCCGTACCGAATCCTCTGATAAAATCGAGAAGATGTTACCACGCACCACCCAACTGGCCGCAGTCATCAGCAGCATCTTCTTCAGCTTGTGTCTGCTCTGTGCTTTTCTCTACTGGCTAGCGGGGATGAACGGGTTTGACGCCATCTGCCACGCATTAACCACAACAGCCACCGGGGGATTCTCAACCCACGACCGTTCCATCGGGTTTTATAATTCACCGCTGATCGAGGGCATCGCCGTCGTCTTCATGATTTCTGGCGCACTGCCACTGATGCTCTACTATAAACTGGTGCGCGGCGACCTTGGCGCCTTGAGCAGTGACCCGCAGGTTAAAGCCTTCTTGAGCGTCATTGTCGTCACCACTGCCATGCTCACCCTGTGGCTTATCCTGACGGAACAGATGAACCCAGTCAGCGCCGTCCGCTATACCCTGTTCAACGTGGTCTCCATCATTACCACCACCGGCTACGCTTCCACCGACTACAGCCTGTGGGGACCATTCGCCATCACCATCTTTTTCATGCTGACCGTCTTCGGCGGCTGCACCGGTTCCACCACCGGCGGCATTAAGATGTTCCGATTCCTGATTCTCTACCAAACCGCGCGCGCACAGATCCAGCAACTGATTCAGCCGCATGGTGTGTTCATCCCGCGCTATCACAACAAACCCGTGCCCGACGCAGTCAGCGCATCAGTGATGAGTTTTTTCCTGCTCTTTGCCTCTTCTTTCATGGTGGTGACCATCATCCTTTCCGCGTTCGGTCTGGACTTCCTCACCAGTATGAGTGCCTCCGCACAGGCACTGGCAAATGTCGGCCCCGGCCTTGGTGAGATCGTCGGCCCGTCCGGCAACTACGAACCCTTCCCGGTAATGGCCAAATGGGTGCTGGCCTTCGCCATGATCATGGGACGTCTTGAACTTTTCACCGTGGTGGTTATTTTTACCGTACGTTTCTGGAAAGATTAGGCACAGGCACCACCCATGTTTATCCAAACCACCCGGCTGATTAAAATCACCGCCCTTCCGCACTTCCTTGAGGATCAGTCAGATATCGCGGAAGGCCATTTCGTCTGGGCCTATACCATCCAGATTGAAAATCAGGGCGACGAGACGGTGCAACTCCTGAATCGCCGCTGGCACATCACCGACGCCGAGGGGCAGGAGCAACATGTCGAAGGCCCTGGCGTCGTCGGCGAGCAACCGCTGCTGAAACCCGGCCAGAGTTATCAGTATACCAGCGGCACGGTGCTGCAGACCTCCTCCGGCATCATGTGCGGCAGTTATGAAATGGAGAATCAGGAAACCGGCGAGCATTTCGATGTCGTCATCCCGACCTTCTCCCTCGACAGCCCCGGCCAGATCGCCCGCGCGAATTAAATATTTTTTTGCCCCTGCTCGCGGGGCTTTGATGCATCGCTCCGTGCTTACACGACCGCTCGCATATTCTTGCGCTGTGCAATGGGCAAAATAAAGACTACGCAGCGGCTTTGACTTCGCGTACATGCCCTTCTTTGAGGTCCAGCACCGGGTGGTTGAAGCCTTTGATCAGCTCCGTATCGTGGGTCGCGAAAATAATCGTCGTCCCCATCTTGTTCAGTGACTCGAACAGATACATGAAGCGCTTGGCCAGACGCGGGTCCAGATTCCCGCTCGGCTCGTCAGCAATCAGCAGCGGCGGATTGTTGATCACCGCCCGCGCAATCGCGACACGCTGCTTTTCACCGCCGGAGAGCGTCGCCGGTTTGACGCGGTGATACTGCCGCATCCCGATCCACTCCAGCAACTCATCCACCTTGTCGTTGATCTCATGCTGCGGCTCACCGATCACCTTCAGCGGCAACCCGATATTCTCCGCCACCGTCAGGTGATTGAGCAGTTTATAATCCTGAAATACCGTACCGATTTTGCGGCGCAATTCCGGCAATTCCTCACGGCCGAGATAGGTCACATCCTTGCCGAACAACGCCAGCCGCCCCTGCGTCGGCTGCATCGCCAGCGACAGGATATTGAGCAGGGTCGATTTCCCCGCTCCGCTCGGCCCGGTCAGAAAGTGAAATGACCCCTGAGGAATCTTCAGCGAAATGTCCCGCAATACCTTATGCCCGGGGGTGTATTCCAGCGACAGGTTGTAACAGGTGATCATAATCCGTCCGGTTCACGTAAAAAGCGTTTTACATGTATGTAACAGCTTTTATGATAAACACCAGAGTCACGTAGAGATTTTTTGGTTATGCTGCTTGAATGCCCAGAATGCGGAACTGATTTTCGTATCCCCGACGGCGCACTGTCCGGGGGCGGCCGTAAGGTGCGCTGCTCGAAATGTTCCTTCCAGTGGTTCGCCGAAGAACGCGAACTGAAAGAAGAGCCGGCAGCCAGTGCGGCCCCTGCGCCAGAACCTGCCCCGGAACCGGAAGAAGAGGAAATCACCGAAGAACTGGTCACCCCGAAACCCGAAGTGGTGGAACTGGGCAGTGAGGGTGATGCTGCCGAAGAAGACACACCAGAAGACGACGCGCCCTCCGAAGAAGCGGCAGAAGACGATGGCGAAGATATTTTCGCCGCTATCGGGCTGGAAAACGAAGCCACCGAACCGGTGATCGAAGGTGCAGCCACACACTCTAAAGCGCCGCTGGTGATTGCGTTGTCTGCTGCCTGCACCGTATTACTTATCACCTCACTCTTCACCTTCCGCGACACGCTGAGCCACGCCGGTCTCGGCGGATTGTATAGTATACTCGGTATGAACAGCACCGACGGGCTGAAACTCACCGGACTGGCTATCGGTAAAGTCCCGATGGGGCAGAAAGTACGCTACGCCATCAAAGGCAGCGTGATTAATCAGTCGGACGAAGAACGGGTCATCCCGACCGTACGCATCCGCCTGATCGACGCCGAAAACCATGAGCTGAAAAGCTGGGAATTCACGCAGGAAGGCACCATGAAGCCGGGCGAGGAAAAGCCGTTCAACGCCTCCCGCCTCGACAGTAAATTCGGCGATCAGGAACATGCCTTCGTCGTCGATATCGGCAACGGCATGGACATCATGTTGCGGGATTAACATGAGCAGCTTCCCGGAAATTCTGCCGCCCGACGAACTCCCGGTTCTCTATTCTCCGCTTGAAATTGCCGAACAGGTCAACCGCCTCGCCGACGAAATCCGGCTGGCCTATGGTGAGGAATTCATGATCGTCGCGCTGCTCAAAGGCAGCTTCGTCTTCACCGCCGATCTGGTGCGCGCGCTGTATAACAGCGGCTGCCGCCCGCAGATCGACTTTATGACGCTGGCCAGCTACGGCACCGGCACCAGCAGCAGCGGCACCATCAATGTGGAACGCGAACTCAGCGACGACGTCTCCGGCAAGCCGGTACTGATCGTCGATGATATTCTAGAGTCCGGCCGCACACTCGATTACGCCAGAGGCGTCTTGCGCGAACGCGGCGCCAGCGACCTGCGCATCGCCGTGCTGCTGGAAAAACCCGGCAAACGCACCGTCGATATCGAAGCCGATTTTGTCGGCTTCACCATCCCCGACCATTTCGTCGTCGGCTACGGGCTGGACTACGCCAACTATTATCGTGAATTACCGTTTATCGGCTATCTGGACTAAACGCCGGCATGATACGGGACGCGAGGTCAGGAGACCGAGCCTTTTAGTCGTGCGCAGCACGTTAGGCTCATCTGGCGAGCAATAAATATGCGAGCGGTCGTGTAAGCACGGAGCGACGCATCAAAACTGGCGAGCCGGGGAGCATTAAAATAACTAAAGCAACCACGTCGGCATGATCTGTTTGCCGAGCATGTCTTCATAGCTTGGGCGGCGGCGGATCACTTCGTATTGCGCACCATGCACCAGCACTTCCGGAATCAGCGGGCGCGAATTATAGACGCCGCTCATCACCGCGCCGTAAGCTCCGGCGGAACGAAACGCCACCAGATCACCCGGCGACACCGCGGCCACTTCACGGTCTTTGGCGAAAATATCGCCGGTCTCACACACCGGGCCGACCACATCGGCAACCATCGTCTCAGCCTGCCGCGCTTCCAGCACCGGCACAATGTCATGATGCGCGTCATACATCGACGGGCGCACCAGATCATTCATCCCGGCATCGACAATCAGATAGTTGCGCTCGGCGCCCTGCTTCACGTAAATCACCTCTGAGACCATAATCCCGGCATTGCCGGCAATCATCCGCCCCGGCTCAAACACAAAGGTAGCGTCCATGCCATCCATCACCTCGGTGACGATGGCGCCATAGGCATCCGGCAGCGGCGGCTCATTCCCCCGCGTGTAGGGAATGCCAAGCCCGCCACCCAGATCGATCACCTCGATCGCATGTCCGGCGGCGCGCAATTCTTCCACCAGCGCCCGCACGCGCAGGAAGGCATTGCGGAACGGCTCCAGCACCGTCAGTTGCGAGCCGATATGCACCGACACACCCTGCACACGAATCCCCGGCAGCGACGCGGCGGTCGCATACACCTCGAGCGCCTGCTCCATCGGGATACCGAATTTGGATTCCTTCTGCCCGGTCGAAATCTTGGCATGCGTCTCCGGGTTGACGTCCGGGTTGACGCGCAGCGCAATCGACGCTTCCGCACCCAGCGCCACCGCCTGCTCACTCAGCGCATGCAGCTCCGGCAGCGATTCCACGTTGAACTGGAAGATACCCGCCTCCAGCGCGAACCGCATCTCGGACGGTTTCTTACCCACACCGGAAAACACGATACGCGATGCCGGAATCCCCGCCACCAGCGCCTGCCGGATTTCGCCTTCGGAAACCACATCCGCCCCTGCCCCGGCGCGCGCCAGCGTCGCCAGCACCCCAACATGACTGTTGGCTTTCACCGCGAAGCATACCATGCGTTTCTCAAGCGCCGACAAGGCCTGATCGAACACCTCGTAATGCCGCACCAGCGTCGCCGACGAATAGCAGTAAAACGGCGTGCCGACATCTGCCGCAATCTCCGGCAGCGCCACATCCTCGGCATACAGGACGCCGTCTCTATACTGAAAATGGTCCATGCCGGCTCCCTATTGCTCGTCGCTCTGCTGTTGCCGGTCTTCCGGCGGGATGTCGGACGGGCGCACCAGATCGTCTTTCAGCCCGCACGCCGCCAGCAGCAGCGCCGCTACGCCGGTGATAATGAGATTACGCAGCATAACGCTTCCTCGCTTCCTGCACCGAGCGGCGCACATTCTCCGGCGCCGTACCGCCAAAGCTGGTACGGCTGGCCACCGAATGCTCGACCGTCAGCACCGAGAACACATCGTCGGTAATGGCAGACTCCACGCCCTGCATCGCTTCCAGCGACAACTCAGAAAGCTGGCAGCCTTCCTGCTCGGCCAGACGCACAATCGCACCCGTCACGTGATGCGCATTACGGAACGGCATGCCGAGCGTGCGCACCAGCCAGTCCGCCAGATCGGTGGCGGTGGAATAGCCGTGCGTCGCCGCCTCGCGCATCGCCTCTTGATTAACGCTGAGGTCGCGTACCATCCCGGCCATCGCCACCAGACTCATGGTGACGGCTTCGAACGCATCGAACACCGGTTCCTTGTCTTCCTGCATGTCCTTGTTATAGGCCAGCGTCAGCCCTTTCATCACATGAAACAGCGACACCATATCGCCCAGCACCCGCCCGGTTTTGGCGCGGATCAACTCCGCCGCATCCGGGTTACGCTTCTGCGGCATGATGGAGGAGCCGGTGGTATAGGCTTCCGATAATTTCACAAAGCCGAACTGCGCCGATGACCAGATCACCAGCTCCTCGGCAAAGCGCGACAGATGCGTGGCGATGATCGCCGACAGGCTGAGAAATTCGAGCGCGAAATCACGATCCGACACCGCATCGAGCGAGTTACGCATCGGCGCGTCAAAGCCCAGCGCCGCCGCCGTCTGCTCCCGGTCGATCGGAAAGGACGTGCCCGCCAGTGCCGCCGCGCCGAGCGGCAATTCATTCATCCCCGCACGCGCATCCGCCACCCGGCGTCTGTCACGGCCAAACATCTCGACATAGGCCAGCAGATGATGCCCGAACGTCACCGGCTGCGCCGTCTGCAAATGTGTGAATCCCGGCATGATGGTATCGGCGTGTTCTTCCGCCCGGTCGAGCAATGCCGACTGCAGATCACGCAGCAGACCGTCAATGGCATCCAGCCCGTCACGCACATAGAGACGGAAATCGGTCGCCACCTGATCGTTACGCGAGCGTGCCGTATGCAGCTTGCCCGCCACATCGCCGATAATCTCTTTCAACCGCGCCTCGATATGCATATGGATGTCTTCCAGCGCCAGATTATGCGCCATCTCCCCGGCCTCGATCTCGGCTTTCACCTGCGCCAGCCCTTGCTCAATGGCCGCCGCTTCGTCGCCGGTCAGAATCCCCTGCTTCGCCAGCATCCGCACATGCGCCAGCGAGCCCTCAATGTCTTGCGCATAGAGCTTGCAATCAAAGCCGATGGATGCATTGATCTGCTGCATCACCGCCGCGGGACCATCCTTATAATGGCCGCCCCACATCGGGTTCGCATCGCTTTTGGACTTGGCAGATGTCGGTTGCTTTGTCATAGTACGGGTTCCACAATCAATCAGGGTCGCATGTTACATCGAAAAAGACCGGCACTGGCAAGCTTTTTTTGCCCCCTGCTGCTTTTGGCAACGCTTCTGTTGCCTGCGCCTTCCATCGCAGCGGGAAAGCTGAATGAACTTATCCATCTCGAACCCTTCGCCTTCCCCGAGGGGCGCTTCCTCGACCGCGAAGGCACGGAATACAGCATCGCCGACTGGAAAGGCGAGGTGCTGGTCGTCAATTTCTGGGCCACCTGGTGCCCGCCCTGCATCAAGGAATTACCGGCGCTCAAAGAACTGGACGAGGCCTATGGCGACAAACTGCGCGTCGTTGCCATCTCCGAAGATTTCAAAGGCTTCGAGGATATCGACAAGCTGCTCGCCAGGCAGGAGATCGAACACCCACCCTTTTATCTCGACGACCAGATGAAGATGTTTATCGAGCTAAAACTGCAAGGCCTGCCGAACTCGTTTATTATCGATCAGGAGGGTAACGCCGTCATTCAGGTCAGAGGCGAGATCGACTGGAACGGCGAGAAGATAAAGGAAGTGATTGATGAGTTATTGAAGGACGATCAAGAAAAACTCGACGACACATAAGTCGGATGCGCGCCGCTTTCCACGATAAGATCCTGCAACGCCACTTCGTTTAACTCACCCGCAGGCTGCACCTGCTGCTTCAGAATCCCGCCGGTAATCAGCACCGAATCCACCCCGGCATGGTTGGCGCCCAGAATATCCGTCTCCAGACTATCCCCCACCGCCAGAATACGGGACGGCTGCGCATCGACAAAACGGCGCAGGCACAGATGATAGACATCGCGATACGGCTTGCCGAACCACACCACATGCCCACCAATGCGCGTATACTCATCGGCAATCTCCCCGGCGCAACCGAGGCGCTCACCATTCTGGCGCACCACCACGCGATCCGGATTAACGCACACCATCGGCAGCCCCAGCGCATGCGCGGAACGCAGGGTCTTATCCAGCTCCTCCAGCGGCTGACCGTCATAGAGATAGCCGACATTGAGAATGAAGTTGGACTGCGCCAGCCCCGAGCGCGAGAAATTCAGCCCGTCGAGAATATCGAGGTCTTTATCCGGCCCGATATAGAAATAATGCCGCCCCCATTCCACATGCTCGGAAAGATGACGATACACCGCCTCACCGGAAGTAATCACATGGTCATACATGTCATGCGTCACCCCGAGCGACGCCAGCACTTGTTCGGCCTTATTGGCACGGCGCGGCGCATTGGAGAGAAAGATGATCTGCTTGCCCTGCTCGCGCAGCTCCACCAGCGTATCGCGCACACCGGGATAGAGTTTCTGCCCGTCATGAATCACCCCCCACAGATCAAGGATGAATGCGTCATAGAGACTGGCAATGCTCAGCGGTGATTCAATGATTTTCATGGCTTACGCTGCCATATCCTCGCCAGCCAGCGCCTTACCGATCAGCGCCGCCGTCTCCGCCGTGCCATACAGCGCGGCAAAGGAACCCATGCGCGGCCCCTGCGTGGCACCCAGCAGCACCTCATACATACAGGAGAACCATGCCCGCATATTATCCTGACCGTAGCGCTCACGCCCGATGCGGTAAATCTCAGCCTGAATGGCCTCGGCATCCTGCGCGCCGTCCCATCCGGCCAGCACCGATTGCAATTCCTCCAGCGCGGCGCGTTCTTCATCGCCCGGCGCACGATAGGTTTTCTCCGGCTTGACGAAATCATGGTAATAGCGCACCGCGAACCCAACCAGCTGATCGAGGAACGGCATCGATGCCGGGGTCGCCTTCGGCTCATAGGCGGAGATGAACCCCCATAGCACCGAGGCGTCTTCCGGGTTACACGCGCTGGCAAGATTCAGCAGCAGGCTGAACGATACCGATGCCAGCTCCGGCTCCGGCGGGTTGCCGCTATGGATATGCCAGACCGGATTATCGACCTTCGCCTCACCCTCCTGCTCGGTATATTTCTGCAGGAACGTCATATAGTCATCGACACTGCGCGGGATCACGTCGAAATACAGACGCTTCGCCTTGCGCGGCGACTGGAACATATACAGCGCCAGCGATTCGGACGGCGCATATTCCAGCCATTCCTCAATGGTAATCCCGTTGCCCTTGGATTTGGAAATCTTCTGCCCCTTCTCATCGAGGAACAATTCGTAGCAGAACTGCTCCGGCGGATTGCCGCCAAGAATCTGGCAGATGCGCGAATAGAGCTGGCCGTTGACCTGATGGTCTTTGCCATACATCTCGAAATCGACACCGAGCGCCGCCCAGCGCATCCCGAAATCCGGTTTCCATTGCAGCTTGCAATGCCCGCCGGTGACCGGGATCGTCGTCTCTTCGCCATCTTCATCGGTAAAGGTGATGGTGCCCGCCTCCGCATCCACCGCATTCATCGGCACATACAGCACATGCCCGGTCTTCGGAGAAATCGGCAGGAACGGCGAATAGGTCTTCTGCCGCTCTTCACCCAGCGTCGGCAGCATCACTTTCATGATCGCATCATACTGCCTGAGCGCTTCCAGCAGCATCGTGTCATACACCCCGTCCTTATAAAGCTCGGTCGCGGACTTGAATTCGTAGTCAAACCCGAAATGGTCGAGGAAGCTGCGCAGGCGGGCATTCATGTGATGCCCATAGCTCTCATGCGTGCCAAACGGATCTGGCACCACCGTCAGCGGTTTATGCAGGTGTTCTTCCAGCATCTCCGGCTGCGGGACATTGTCCGGCACCTTACGCATCCCGTCCATATCGTCCGACACGCAAAACAGCCGGGTCGGGATATCGGACATCTGCTCAAACGCATGCTTGACCATCGTGGTACGCGCCACCTCGCCGAACGTGCCGATATGCGGCAGCCCGGACGGCCCGTAGCCCGTCTCAAATAACACATACCCCTTCTCCGGCGGCGCTTTCTCATAGCGTTTCACCAGTTTCTCGGCCTCAATAAACGGCCAGGATTTGCCCATTATGGTTGTCATGCGTTTGCTCCTTTGTGCCAGCCCTTATAACAAGTGCCGAAACCAAGCACAACCAGTACCGGCGCCCCGGAGTCATCACACCAGCATTTTTTTTGCTTTAACATTTCAGGTGGGTTGTTATATTCGCATAAACCGCTGGTAACTGGGTGGAATGATGCGGGCATTCCTTGAATATGCATATAAACCAACAGAGAACGACGAGTAATAATAATGAAATCATCCTTTTTTCGTAACACGGCAATCGCAGGTATACTGGCTCTCTCCTCTCTGACGGCAACCACATCTTCCTACGCACAATCGGTCTTTACCGTCCAGCTTGGCTCATTCGAATCCGAAGCCGAAGCACGTAACCACTGGGAAAAAATCCAGTCACGCTTCCCGGATATTTTTGAACCGCTGAATTATAAGCCGTCCGAAATTCAACTGCCGCCGGATGATTTCGTCTATCACCGCACGCAGGCAGGCCCGATCTCTACCAAAGCGGAAGCCGAAGATATTTGCGAACGCCTGCTGATCAAAGGCTTTGAATGTTATGTCGCGGAAACCGCGATGTTCTCCGTCGATGGCGAGCAGATCGCCGAGGAACAACCGGCACCACCACCTCCACCAGCCGCCGAGCCGCCAATGGCTATGGCTGAGCCTGCCACGCAGGACGTGGATATGATGGAAACGGATGAACTGGCATCGCTGTTCGCGCCAAGCGCACCGGAACCGGTGGAGCAGGCGATGGAAGCTGCACCGCAAATGCCGATGGAAGCACCGGTCGCACCGCCTGCACCGGAGATCGAGCCGCTGCCGGAAATGGCTGCCGCCGAAGCATTGCCGCCAATGGCGCCGCCACCGGCACCAGCACGTGAAATGAAAGCACCGGATCTGCCGTGGAACGCGGCTCCGGCGGCTGACCGTCCGTCGCTGACCACCCCACCGACCCCGGTGAGCGCGCCGTTCCAGAGCAACCAGTCTGCCTATATTGATCGCAACACCGGCCGTGAGATGAACAAACCACAGTCAGAAGTCACGCTGCCGAGGATGCCTCAGGAAACCGTGACCGCACCACCGATGACCGCCGTTGACGGCCCGACCGAGCGTGCACAGGTGAAAGTGGCGGAAGCCATCCCGGTGCCGATTGGCAGCAGCCAGCAGGCCGCACCGGTCTATGCCACGCAACGCCCGACCACCTTCCGTGGCTATCCGAGCCAGCCGCTCGGCAAAGCCTCCCTGTGGGCGGAAATCAGCTACTTTAAATCCCAGCGCGCCGCGCTGTCTTACTGGAAAACGCTGATGTCGCGTGACCAGTTGATCCCGAACGGCCTGCGCCTGCGCATCACGCAACCACTGCGCAAATTCGCACCGAAGGATCGCCTGTCACTGCGTGTCGGTCCGTTCAGCAGCACCCGCGCCATTCGCCGTCTGTGCAGCCTGACCCAGCCGGAACAACTGGGTTGCCGCGCCGTCAAAGACCTCGGCGCATCGGTCAGTAACAACCGCTCACGCCAGCGCATACAGCCGGGCACCCCGCCAGCACCGCGCGGACGTGCGCCGATCTCCTCTCCGACCACCACTGACGGCATGAGCTGGATTCAGCTCGGCGCCTTCCCTTCCGCACAAGCAGCGGGAGAACGTTGGGCGGAACTCAAAGGCATGCACCGCAATGTGCTGGGCAATCTGCGCGAGTCCATCTCCGCACCGTCACACAGCAGCACCACCGGTTCCCGCTCCTACCGTCTGCGCGTCGGCCCGTTCGCCCGCAGCATGGAAGCCATCAGCTCCTGTGAGCAACTCAAACGTACCGGTACGTTCTGCGTGGTCGTTTCCGGGCGATAGCGCCTTGAAACACACGCCGTATTGTACTAACTAGGCACTGTTGATGATTGCGCAAGGAGAGACGAGCCGATGAGCCAAACGCAAGAAACCCCGGCACCGCAGGACGATGAAACCGCCAGCGACGCAACGGATGATCAAAACGACATCTTAAAGCAGGCGTGGCAGGAAGCAGCCGAGAGCGAACCGGGAATGGTCGATGCCATCAGCGAAATGGCCACCGCACACCCGACCAACGACCAGCGCATCCCCGAATACGAAGCACGCATCGCCGAATTGCAGGATCAGGTGTTGCGCGCCACCGCCGAGACGGAAAATGTTCGCCGCCGCGCCCAGCGCGATGTCGAGGAATCAGGCAAATTCGCTATCTCCGGTTTCGCACGCGACCTCACCGCCGTCTGCGATAACTTAAACCGCGCCGCCGAGAGCATCCCGGAAGAAGCACGTCAGGAAAATGACATGCTGAAAAATCTCTACGAAGGCGTCGACATGACCCTGCGCGAATTGCTCGGTGTGTTTGAACGCTATAACATTCAGCGCATCCACCCGATGGGCGATATGTTCGACCACAATCTGCATCAGGCGGTGGTACAGATCGAGGACGACAACCACCCGGCAGGCACCATCCTGCAGGTCATGCAAGCAGGCTATACCCTGAACGGCAGGCTGCTGCGCCCGGCGATGGTCGGCGTTTCCAAACCGACGAGCCAGCCGTCCGAACCCGCGCCGCAGGTAGACACCGAAGCCTGATAAGCACCATGCAAATTCCCGCGTTTAAGGCAGATTTGCCATTCGATCAGGAAGACGCCAACCGCTATCTTCCGTGGATCATCGCGGTGATGACGGCGCTGACCACCTTCATGCTGGCGCTGGGGCTGTCCTTCAGCGGCTTCTTCATGGATTATCATTCCGACTTTGAATACCGCATGCAGATTCAGGTGCCCTACGCCGACGGCGAAGAACAGGGACAGGCCGAAGCCATTCTGGAGCGCCTCAGCAAGATAGAAGGCATCGAGCGCGCCGCCCCTGTCTCCAGCAGCGCCATGCAGGACATCCTGTCACCGTGGCTTGGTGGCACCGATGTCATCGACCTGCTGCCGGTGCCGAAAGTGATCGATGTATGGATGGAGCCGGACGCCTACGACGCCGGTACCGTCAACGCCGCCACCGTGCATGACGCGCTGAAAACCAGCTACCCCACCATCGTGGTGGATGATTACCGCGCATGGGTGAAGGATTTCAACGCCATCACCAACACCGTCAAACGCATCGCCTACGGCCTTGGCAGCATCATGCTGCTGGCCGCCGTCATCGTGGTATTGCTGATCACCCGCGCCAGCGTGCAACTGCACTTCCCGATCGTGCGACTACTGCACCGCATGGGTGCACAGGATCACTACATCACCAAACAGTTTCAGGTCAACGCCGCCGTGCTGACGCTCAAAGGCGCGTTCTTCGGCGTCATCGCCGCCGCGATTTTCTATTACATTCTCAGCGCCGTGGTCGGCGGTATGAACATCCCGATCATGCCGGATACGTTGCTCTCCGGCCTGCACGCCGTCCTCTTCCTGCTGCTGCCGCTATTGATGAGCATGGTGGTCGCAGGTGCGACCTACCTCAATGTGCTCGGCATGCTGAGAAGGCTGCACTGATGCTGGTGCTGCTCGACCGCGACGGTGTCATCAACGACGACCTGCCGCGCGGCGTCACCACTCCGGATGAATTCACCCTGATCGACGGCGCCATCGACGCCATCTGCCAGCTCAAAGCCGCCGGGCATCAGGTCGCCATCGTCAGCAACCAATCCGCCGTCGGCAAAGGCTGGATGAGCATGGAAACGCTGGATGCTATCCATGAGCGCTTACGTGAGCAGGTACGCGAGGCAGGCGGCAGCATCGACGCCATCTATGTCTGCACCGACCACCCGGACACCCCATCCGTGCGCCGCAAGCCCAACCCCGGCATGCTGCTGGAAGCCTTGAAAGCTTTCAAGGCAGAGGCCAGCAAAACCCCGATGATCGGCGATGCGCTGCGCGATCTGGAAGCCGCCCATGCCTGCGGCTGCCAGCGCTACCTCGTCAAAACCGGAAAAGGCACAAAAACACTGGAAGATGGCCTGCCAAACCATATACAGCCTGTTACTATTTGCGATGACCTGCAAGATGCGGTAAAACAAATCCTCAAAGTGTGACGTAAGTTGTGTGTGGGGCATGGTGAAGAAGCTTATTGTTGTATTGGTGGTACTCTGGCTGGGCGGCCTCGCCTGGTTCAGCACATTGATCCCGAAAGTACCGGCCCAAAATAAGGGACATACCGACGCCATTGTCGTCCTCACCGGCGGCGGCAAGCGCCTGGGCAAAGGCTTCACACTTCTCAAGCAGGGCGTAGCCGACGAGTTGCTCATCAGCGGCGTCGGCGAAGGTGTCCGGCTGGCCGACCTGCTGGCCGCACAGGATGTTGACGAACTGGATAAGGTGATCGATGCCCGCGCCATCTCGCTCGACCACGCCTCCATCAGCACCGCCACCAACGCCACCACCGCCAGTGAGTGGATCGCCAACAAAGGATTTAAGAGCATCCGGCTGGTCACCGCCAATTACCACATGCCACGTAGCCTGCTGGAATTCAGCTCGCAAATGCCCGCCGATGTCACCATCTATCCTGAACCCGTCTTCCCGAACGACTTCAAAATCGATAGCTGGTACATGCATCCCGGTTCACTGAAACTGATGACCAGCGAACTGGCCAAATACATCTTCGTCCTGACCAAAACACCGCCGAAAGGTGACTAATGAGCTTCCTCCGCTCGCTGTTATTTAGCGTCGCATTATGGGTGTGGACCATCACGCTCGGCATCCTATTTTTGCCGCTATGGTTACTGCCCAAACGCCTGACCGCCACCAGCGTCCCGCGCCTCTGGACCGGCGGTGTGCTGGCCTTCCTGCGCATCTTCTGCGGCATTACCCACCGCATCGAAGGCAGCGAACATATCCCGGCTGGCGCCACCATTTTCGCCCTCAAACATCAGTCGGCATGGGAAACGTTCGCGCTGTGGCACCTCCTCCCTGCCCCCGTCTTCGTGCTGAAAAAGGAACTCCTTAAGATTCCGGTGTTCGGGCAATATCTCGCCCGCACCCCGATCATCGCCATCGACCGCAGCGCCGGAAAGAAAGCACTGGTCGAGCTGGTACGACAGGCCGAGGAACACGTGCAGGAGGGACGGCAAATCATGATCTTCCCCGAAGGCACACGCAGCCTGCCCGGCAGTCAGAATGCCTACAAGCCCGGCGTCGCCGTCATCTATGAAAAGACCGGCCTGCCGGTGATCCCGGTCGCGCTCAATTCCGGCCTGTTCTGGGCCAAAAAGCAATTCATCAAACGCCCCGGCACCATCACCGTGCGCTTCCTGCCGCCGATTGCTCCCGGTATGGACCGCGAGACCTTCATGCGCACGCTGGAAGAACAGATCGAATCCCATTCCCGCGCACTGGCCGATCCCGATTTTCACTTGCAAGACGCCGCCTGAGCAGGCAGAGTGGCGGCAAAAAGAGAGGCACCCATGCAACGTAGTTTCAACCGTACTGGCGACGCCATGCGCCCCATCAACCTGACCGCTAATGTCAGCCGCAACGCCGAGGGCTCCTGCCTGATCGAATGCGGCTACACCAAGGTGCTGTGCACCGCCTCGGTCGAAGAGAGCGTCCCGCCCTTCAAGCGCAACAGCGGCACCGGCTGGGTCACCGCCGAATACGGTATGCTGCCGCGTTCTACCAACTCCCGCAACCCGCGCGAGGCCGCCCGTGG
>JAUIJX010000170.1 GCA_030430795.1 Alphaproteobacteria bacterium
GGTGGTTGGCAAGGAAGGTTATCCAGAATGGGTGAAGACAGCCTATACTCTGCCGGCAGTGGAGCGCGGTGCGGCGATTCTCAATGCCATGCTGCCATCCTATATCAAAGAGATCACGACCTTTAGTAAGGAAGACAAAGAAAACGAAGAAGGGCTCGACTTCGACGAACCGCTTCCGAATGAAGGGGAAGGTGCCACCGAAGGACAGGGCTATAATTACGACGACCTCAAACAATTGGAGCAGCTGCTGAATGGTGGCGATGAAGAAGAGGAAGAAGCCAGTGAATAACGTCTGGGACGCAACGCCCTGGTTGCGACCTGATGATGACGACCATCCGCGAGAAGAATGCGGAGTGTTTGGCATTTTCGGGCATTCGGAATCGGCGGCACATACGGCGCTTGGTCTGCATGCTTTGCAGCACCGTGGGCAGGAGGCGGCCGGTATTGTCAGCTTTGATGGTAGCCAGTTTTATTCGCACCGGGCGATGGGTTTGGTCGGTGACAATTTCAACTCTGCCGATGTGATTGAGCGGTTGAAAGGATTCTCCGCTATCGGGCATACGCGCTATTCCACCACCGGTGAAACGTTGCTGCGTAATGTGCAGCCACTGTTTGCCGAGTATAATTTCGGCGGGCTGGCGATTGCGCATAACGGCAACCTGACCAATGCCTATACGTTGCGGAATGAACTGAAAGCGCGTGGGTGCCTGTTTCAATCCACCTCGGATACCGAGACGATTATCCAGTTGATTGCGGTCAGTAAGGCCGGGTCGGTGGAGGCGCGGATTATCGATGCGTTGCGGCAGGTGGACGGAGCCTATTCCGTGGTGGCGCTGACTAACAATATGCTGATCGGTGCGCGTGACCCTGCCGGGGTGCGGCCACTGGTGCTGGGCAGGATTGGAGACGCCTATATTCTGGCGTCAGAGAGTTGCGCGCTGGATATTTTGGGCGCGACATTCGAGCGCGATGTGAAGCCGGGTGAGTTGATTATTGTGACCGACGGGGGGATGCAGAGCATGTTTCCCTTTACGGAAGTACCCAGTCGCTTTTGCATTTTTGAGTATGTGTATTTTGCCCGTCCGGACAGCGATGCCGAAGGGTTCAATGTTTACAATGTGCGCAAAGATATCGGGCGGGAGTTGGCAAAGGAAATGCCGGTGGAGGCCGATATTGTGGTGCCGGTGCCGGATTCCGGTGTGCCGGCGGCGCTGGGATATGCGCAGGAATCGGGCATTCCGTTTGAGCTTGGGATCGTGCGCAACCATTATGTTGGGCGCACCTTTATTGAGCCGACCGATCAGGTGCGACATCTGGGCGTGAAGCTCAAGCATAATGCCAATGACAATATGATGAGGGATAAAAACGTGGTGCTGGTGGATGACAGTATCGTACGTGGGACGACCTCGAAGAAGATCGTCAACATGGTGCGTGAGGCTGGAGCCAAGAAAGTGCATATGCGGATTGCCAGCCCGCCGACAACGCATTCCTGTTTTTACGGGGTGGATACGCCATCGCGTGAGCAGTTGCTGGCCTCCAAGCATAGCGTGGAGGAAATGGCGAAGATTATCGGGGTGGATAGTCTTGCCTTCGTGTCAGTGGATGGGCTGTATCGTGCCGTCGGACAAGCGAGTCGCAACGACGAGATACCGCAATTCTGCGATGCGTGTTTTACCGGCGATTATCCGTTGCCGTTGACTGATCAACAAAGTGGCATGTCTTCCAACCAGAAAGACCTGTTCTCCGGCTATTCCGAGGTGTGATGGAACTGGCTGGCCGCATTGCACTGATCACCGGCGCTTCCCGAGGCATTGGTGCGGCAGTGGCCAGACGCTATGCCAGCGAGGGAGCGGAGCTTGTGCTGGTGGGGCGCAATGTTGGCGGGTTGGAAGAAACCGACGATGCCGTGCAGGCTGCCGGAGGCAAGGCTTCGCTGGTGCCGCTCGATCTGACGGAAGGTGATGCGATTGATAAATTAGGTGCCGTGATTGCTGAGAAATACGGCAAACTGGATATTCTGGTCGGCAATGCCGCCATTCTTGGTGAAATGACACCACTGGCGCATGGTACGCCGAAAGTGTGGGATCAGGTGCTGGCAGTGAATCTCACGGCTAACTGGCGGTTGCTTCGTGCGATGGATCCACTGCTTCGCCGTTCCGATGCCGGGCGAGCGATGTTTGTGACGTCCGGGGCGGCCAAAGCGGCCTTTGCCTATTGGGGCGGGTATGCTGTCAGTAAGGCAGGTTTGGAGATGCTGGTGCGCACGTATGCAGCGGAAAACGACAAAACCGAGGTTTGTGCGAATCTGATCGATCCGGGAATTGTTCGTACCGCTATGCGGGCGCAGGCATTTCCGGGGGAAGACCCTTCCACACTCACGCCGCCGGAGGAGATTACCGATATTTTTGTGACGCTTGCATCGGCAGGCTTTACGGAGAGTGGAAAAACCTATAATGTAAACAACTCATAGATGCAGGAGGTGCCATATGTGGGGTACATCACCAAGTAAACCGGTTATCCTGATAGTAGATGACGAAGAAATGAACCTTGATCTGCTGGAAATGCAGCTCGAAGGGGCGGGATTTAAAACGCTACAAGCGAAAGACGGGATGCATGCGATTGAAATGCTGGTCAAGCACGACGATATTCGTCTAGTGCTGCTCGACTGGATGATGCCCGGCATGGACGGGATGGAGTTTCTGGAAAAACTCCGGTCCAACTCGAAATACCGAAGTCTGCCGGTGATCATGCAGACAGCACGCGGTCAGAAGAGCGAAGTACTGAAGGCAGTGAATGCCGGAGCGAATTACTATCTGATTAAGCCATATACGCAGGAAAAACTGCTGGATGAGGTGCGCACTGCCTTGCAGGAGGCTAGTCACATTCAATCCTCCGTGGGTTAACGACTCCACAGCATAGGGTTGTCATCCTGCTGAAAAGGAAATAACGTGTAGGCAGAAAGAACCGTATGATCGCGCATATGCGTGAAGGAGGTTATGATGTCAATTGAGCAGTTAACAGGCCTGTTTCAGTGGATGCTGATCATAAATATAGGGTTATTCGCTCTCTCCTGTCTGGTTGTGATCCTCTGTAAAGATATGGTGGAAAAGATGCATGGCCAAATGTTTGGCCTTGAGGGGCGCGATATCCGGATAGCGATTTATGCTTTTTTGGGTGCCTACAAAATTTTTATCATCGTGTTTAATCTCAGCCCATATATTGCATTACGCATGCTGAGCTAGTTTCAGCAGTGTATCCAAAAGAGATTGAGTGTGGAAATGGTGGGACTGGGAGGACTTGAACCTCCGACCTCACGCTTATCAGGCGTGCGCTCTAACCACCTGAGCTACAGTCCCGTTCAGGCGAGCGCTTTTTCTAGAATTATGGGACGTAAATGTCAAACGTAAATCGTGGTAGAATGGCTGGTTAGCCTGCTGCTTCTTCGATTGTGACCCGGTTGCGGCCCTTTTCTTTGGAAGCATAGAGTGCGT
>JAUIJX010000171.1 GCA_030430795.1 Alphaproteobacteria bacterium
TCAGACGTCGCTTTCTTGGCAGCCGGTTTTTTCTTCGGCTTAGCAGCGGCTTCGTCATCATCAGAAAGCAGGCTTTCCACATCGACCTTCTTATCCTTGATCGTCACTTGCGTCAGGATATAATCCACGGCCTTTTCTTCCAGAATCGGCCCACGCAGCTCATGCACCTGCTGAGGGTTTTCCTTATAGAAATCAAAAACCTTCTGCTCCTGACCCGGATACATCGACGCTTGCTGTTGCACCGCGCTCAGCAGCTCTTGCTGTGCAACTTCGATCTTCTGCTCACGTGCTGTGTTGGAAAGCAGGATGCCGAGACGCACACGGCGGCTGGCGATGTCCTTATATTCCTTCTCCAGCTCTTTTTCGCTCTTGCCTTCATCGTCAACGCCGCCACGTTTCTTGGCGTCTTCATATTGCTGCCAGATAGCGTCGAATTCCATTGAAAGCATGCCTTCCGGCACCTCGAACGAACATTTGCCTTCCAGTTCATCGAACAATGACTTCTTCAGCTTGTTGCGTACCAGCGCACCATAGTCATTTTCCAGCTGTTGTTTGATGGCATCGCGCAGGCTTTTCAGGTTTTCCATGCCGATAGATTTGGCGAAGGACTCGTCGACCTTCGGCTCTTTCGGCGTCTGGATCGCATGCACCGTCACTTCGAATTTGGCTTTTTTACCCGCCAGATCCGCTTTGTGATAATCTTTCGGGAATGGCACGTTCACATCCAGTGAATCTCCGGCTTTTTTGCCGATCAACTGATCTTCAAACCCCGGAATAAACTGGCCGGAACCCAGCTCCAGCGAATAGCCTTTCGCCTCGCCGCCCGGGAACGCTTCGTCACCAATAAAGCCTTTGAAATCAATCACAACAACATCGCCAGCTTCGGCTTTGGCATCTTTGGCCTTACCGGTCATCTGACGGTTACGTTTCGCCAGCAGTTCCAGCGCCTCGTCGATCTCTTTATCGCCGACATCGAAGCTTGGTCGCTCAATGGTGATTTTCTTATAATCAATCGCCGGGACATCCGGCATGATTTCCAGCGCAATCGACAGGGCCAGATCGCCACCTTCCTGATAGTCGGTGATTTTCACATCCGGTGCTAGAGCAGGCACCAGCTTATTGTTTTTAATGATATTTTCAGACGCTTCATTCGCGGTGCGCTGAATCACATCGCCCAGTACGGACTTGCCGTAGCGCTGCTTCAGAACGGCTGCCGGGACTTTGCCGGGACGGAAGCCGGGAATCTTGACATTGCGGCTAACGCGTTTCAGTTCTTTTTCGATTTGTTTTTCAATGGCATCGGCGGTAACGACGACATCATATGCGCGTTTCAGCCCTTTATTTTCTACTTCAGTAACTTTCATTTGCTTTCAACGTAGTTAGATAATTATGAGACGCTACTTCTCGCATAGCTTCACCGCGAGTGCAACAGTAAAAGCGCAAAACGCCCTGTTATCGGCGTAATATTCGGTGATGACCGAAACACGTATCCCATAGCAGGCTGAGGGCGAAAAACAGGCTGGCCGCAACCACGATCGCCGGGCCGGTCGGAATATTGGCAAGATAAGAGCTAAAAACCCCTACGCACACTGAGCATATGCCGATGACAGCCGCCCAGCACACCATCTGTTCCGGAGAACGTGACAGGCTGCGCGCGGCGGCGCTCGGGATAATCAGCAGCGAGGTAATCAGCAACACCCCCATGATCTGAATGCCGAGTACCACAATCACCGCGATCATCAGCATCATACTGGTATTCACGAGGCTGACGCGTATCCGCTGCATCGCCGCCAGTGACGGGTGCAGGGTAATCAGCACCAGCGAGCGCCATAGCACGGCCAGACAAACGGCGACCAGTGCGACGGCTATATAAATAAGGGCAATATCATCCATGCCGATCGCCAGAATATCGCCGAACAGGAAACCGTGCAGATCACCACTAAAGCGTGGCGCCAGACTGAGCAGGATCAGCCCGGTGGCAAAGGCAGTGTGGGAAACGATACCCAGCAGTGCGTCGGAGGCCAGATATTGCCGCCGCTCCATCCATAACAGCAGCAGCGCAAACAGAATGCTCGCCACCAGCGCCGCCAGCCGTAAATCCGCCTGCCATAACATGCCAATGGCGATACCGAACAAGGTGCTGTGCGCCAGCGCGTCGCCGTAGAACGCCATGCGTTTCCAAACCAGCACGCACCCCGCCGGCGCGGCGAGGATGGCGATCCCTGCCCCGGCCAGCAATGCGTGGAGTAAAAACGGTTCAATGATCATGCTGGCAGTCATCCTCGAATATGTCATGCGCATGGCTGTGCGTATGGGAATAATGCGCCAGCACCTGCGCGGCATGGGTGCCATAGAGCGACAGGAATGCATCTTCCTGCACGATTGATTCCGGCTGCCCGGAACAACAGATATGATGGAACAGGCACACCACCTGATGGGTGCTGCTCATCACATGGTGCAGGTCGTGCGAGACCATCAGGATGGTGCATTGCCGTTCTTCCTGAATGTTTTGCAGCCGTTCATAGAGTGCAATCTGCCCGGTGATGTCGAGTTGCTGCGCCGGTTCGTCCAATACCAGCAGATCGGGCTGTCCGAGCAGGCTGTAGGCCAGCAGCACGCGTTGCTTCTCACCGCCGGAAAGCTGATGCATAGAAGACTCTGCCACATGTGCTGCACCCACCTCTTCCAATGCCTGTGCAATATTGGCTTTGGGATCACCAAGCCTCAGGAAGCGTGCCACGGTCAACGGCATCAGGTTATTGAGTGCCAGCTGCTGCGGCATATAGCCGATCACCAGCCCGTCCTGACGGGTCACAGTACCAGTGTCCGGTTTTTCCAGACCGAGCAGGCAGTGTAACAAAGTAGTCTTCCCTGCTCCGTTCGGCCCAATAATGGTGACGTGGTTCCCTGCCGTAATATCCAGTGAAATACGGTCGAGGATCGTTGTGCCGTTACGGACAACGGTCAGGTCTTTGGCGGAAATCAGTGCGGATGCGGTCATGATACAAAAAAGGGCAGAACGATGCCTGCCCTTTTTAATGTGTTCGTCAGCGTTTTAGAAGGCAAAACGCGCGCCAGCCTCAACAATGTGGCTGTCGAATTGGTGTTCAACCTGTCCACCGGTACCGGCAAATTCCGGATCGGACGTACCGAAGTAACGGTAACCAAGGCTGAACGTCGTGCGCGGAATGCTTGCCGGGGTATAGCCCAGACCCAGCATCACCTGATACGCGAAAACAGTGTCATTATCGTTCACCCCGAGCGTCGGGATATTCAGCTCCATATCGGCAACCCCGAGACCACCACCAACATATGGCGTCACCATCGTACCGGTTGGGATATCCACCAACGCGTTTGCCATAAAGACATTAGCGGACAGATCATCAGCAACCGTTGTGCCTGCGCCGCCACCTGCCGGAGCCAGACTATCCAGCCCGGATTCGCGGTAGGTATATTCCAGCTCGAAACGCATCATGTCGATGAAGG
>JAUIJX010000014.1 GCA_030430795.1 Alphaproteobacteria bacterium
GCCAATGTCGCCGAGAATGAAACGGCATTGTTCGGCCACGCGTATTTTTTCCGCGTTATGTTCTGCCACCGAGAGTGACTTGCGGTTATTGTCCACAAAGGTGATGGATGCTGCGCCGCGTGAGAGCGCCTCAAAGCCAAGCAGACCGCTGCCGCAACAGATATCGGCGACCGGCTGGTTGTGCAGCAAATGGTCGCAGTTCGGCGGTGGGTCCATGTGTGACAGCATGTTGAATAATGCCTGCCGGGTCTTGGACGAGGTCGGGCGAATATCCTTACCCGGCAAGGTCTCGATTTTGCGCCCGCGCATGCTGCCACCAGTGAGGTTCATGCTTTGCCCTCCAGCTTCATGTAGATGCTGCCCAGTTGTTGCCGGAGCATTTTCCCGTTTGCTTCCTTGATGCTGCCGCGCTCCAGTTTGCCGAGTTGGAAGGGGCCGTAAGCGGTGCGAATCAGGCGGGTGACCTGCATGCCGAGCGATTCAAACAATTTGCGGATTTCGCGGTTTTTGCCTTCTTTCAGGGAGACGTTCAGCCAGCAATGGCTTTTGGTTTCATGCTCTTTGTCGATGTGTTCGGCCTTGTAGCGCACACCGTCCACGGTGACGCCGCGGCAGAGTTTCTCCAGTTGCGCCGGGGTGGGTTTGCCAAAGACGCGCACCCGGTAGCGGCGAATCCAGCCAGTGGCGGGAAGTTCCAGATGGCGCGCCAGTTCGCCGGAGGTGGTGAGGAGCAACAAGCCCTCGCTGTTCATGTCCAGCCGACCGATGGAAATGACGCGCGGCATGGTGTCCGGCAGGGCATCAAAGACGGTGGAGCGCCCTTCCGGGTCGTTATGGGTGGTGAGCAGCCCGGCAGGTTTGTGATAGAGCCACAAACGTATCGGGGATTTGCCACCGACGACGCTGCCATCGACTTCCACCACATCGTTGCGGCTGACATTGAGGGCAGGGGAGGTGATGGTCTGGCCGTTGACGGTGACGCGTCCGCTGGCGATCCAGCGCTCCGCCTCGCGGCGGGAACACAGGCCAGCGGCGGCCATGAATTTGGCGATACGCTCAGCTTCGGCAGGCATGGATGAACGCCTCAAAGATGGCGGAGTCCACGGCATCGACTTTGTATTCCGGATGCCACTGTACGCCCAGACAGAACGGGTGCGCGGGGTATTCGATGCCTTCGATAACACCGTCCGATGCGGTGGCATTGATGGCGACATCGTCGCGTACTTTATCCACAGCCTGATGGTGCGCACTGTTGACGGCGGCTTGCGTTTTACCGGCGATGCGGTGCAACAGCGTGCCTTCCTTGATGGTGACGGTGTGGCCGGGTTCATTGCGCGGGTTGGGTTGTTCGTGTTCGATGTCGGTGTCGATGCTGTCGGGTATGTGCTGAATCAACGTGCCACCCAGCACGACGTTGAGCAATTGCTCACCACCGCAAATGCCGAGCACGGGCATGTTGCGTTCAATGGCGGCTTTGGTGATGGCAAATTCAAAGGCTGTGCGGCCTTCTTTGACGACGACCGTGTCATGCTGGCTGGTGTCGCCATACATGGAGGGCGGGACATCGAACGCGCCGCCGGTGACGATCAGTCCGTCCAGCATATCAAGGTAAGTATTTACCAGCTCCACTTCCTGCGGCAGGCCGATGGGCACAGCACCCCACTCGCTGACACTGGTCATATAATTCTCGCGGATAGCAAACCACGGCAGTTTGGAATAGCCACCGTTGGTTTCGTAGTCGAGGGAAAAGCCGATGACCGGTGCGTGCTGCTTGATATTCATGGCTGGTATTCTAAGAAAGCGCGTTGTTGTTGACCAGTAGAATATTGCAGCGAGACCACATGATTCAAATAAACACTATTTGCAACCATACGCAGCGCTATTCTGCTTCGCCTTCTCGATATTTGGCTTTTACTTTATTTTACTGTCTGATAGTTTGAGACGATAAAAAGAAGGAAACAGGTATGTCGTTATCCTCACTGGCGGGGTTTATTCTAGGGCTCGGGTTGTTTCTGGTATCCGTCTTTCTCAGTACGGATAATGTCACGCCGTTTTTCAGCCTATCCAGTGCGTTGATGGTCGTCGGCGGGACGACTGCTACCGCCTATATGAGCTATCAGCATCTCTATGTGAATATAGCCTTCAAGGCGATCTGGTGGATGTTTAAAAAACCGAAATCAACCCGTGAAGGGCTGAACACCGAGATCATGCGGCTGATTAAATGGGGTTATCTGGTGCAGCAAAAAGGGCTGCCCGCTTTGGAAAATGAGATTAAAGGCACCAAAGGAAGCGACCCGCTGATGAGCTTCTGTCTGGAGATGGTGGCGACTGCCCACAAGCCGGAAGATTTGCGGGTGATGATGGAAACGGCGGTGGAGTCTGAGTTTGAACGCAAGACAGTGCCGGTGCAGGTGTTGAAAATGATGGGGTCAACCTCTCCGGCATTCGGGATGATCGGGACACTGGTTGGTCTGGTCGTGATGCTGCAGAATTTCGGGTCCGATCTGGCGGTGATCGGGCAGGGTCTCTCTCTGGCGTTGATTACTACGCTTTACGGTGTGGTGTTTGCGCGTTTGGTGTATTTGCCAGCGGCGCTGAAGCTGCAGCAGAAAGAAGAGATTGAACGTCACCGGAACTACATGGTGATTGAAGGGTTGCTCATGCTGTCCGAGAAGAAAGGACCGCGCTATATGCAGGATCGTCTCAATAGTTTCCTCGATCCGGATATTCACTTCAATATCGATAAGCAGATCAGCAGGTAGGTTATGTCTCTGCGTAAACCAAGACAAGCACCAGCTCAGGATGATGAAGACTGGATGACCACGTTTTGCGACGTGATTTGTCTGCTGCTATGTTTCTTCGTGATTTTGATTTCCGTGTCCGAGCCTAAACAATCGGAAATCGAGAAAGTGCGGGCGATGTTCATGTCGGCTTTCGTGGAGACCGAAATCACCAGCCCGTTTACCGATTTGATGGAGCAGGTGGAATCATTGATCGAGCAAAACCAGATGGAAACCGAAATGTCGGTGGAAGAAACCGATAAAGGACTGGTGCTGGAGCTGGCGAGTTCCAGTTTTTATGAGTCCGGTTCCGCCGAGTTCAAGAAATCAGCGATTCCGATTTTGGAAGAGTTGGCGACATTGCTGAATGATTTCGATTATGAGGATTATCTGGTGGAGGCCGAGGGCCATACGGATGACGTGCCAATCAAGACCAGAATGTTTCCGTCCAACTGGGAACTTTCCGCCGGACGTGCGACGCGAATTGTGCGCTTCTTCATCGCCAAAGGGCAGGAGAAAGAAAAGATGCGTGCCGCCGGGTTCTCCGATGTTGTGCCCAAAGTACCGAATCTGGACGAATTCGGTAACCCAATCCCGGAAAACCGCGAGTTGAATCGGAGGGTGGTGCTCAAGATCGAGCGCCGCGACTAAACGACACTCTCACACAGCGGTTCATGGGCTGAATTCATTTACCCCTGCACGCGGGGCTTTGATGCTTCGCTCCGTGCTTCCGCCGTCGCCCTTCGGGCTGTGGCGAGACACGTACACGACCGCTCGCATATTTTGCGCTAAACAACCCACTGCGCCAGCGCTAGCGCTGGCGAGTGGGCGGAGCTTCTGCCTTGCTCTCCTGGCACATAATAAAAGCTGAAACGCTCAGAGTTTTGCATGTTTCTGTGTACAGGCAATTTCCTGTGGGCGGATGCCGAGGACGTGGCAGATGGCCAGCGTCAGACTGTCGCGGTTGAGGGTATAGAAATGAAACTCTTCAATACCGGCACGGCGCAACTGGCGACATTGCTCGGCGGCGATGCTGGCGGCGACCAGTTTGCGGGTCATGGGGCGCTCATCGAGCCCGTTGAACACATGTTGCATCCATTCCGGTACGGATGCACCGCACATACCGGCAAAACGGGTCAATTGCCCAAAATTGGTGACCGGGAGGATGCCCGGCACAATCGGTACGGTGATGCCGCGATCGCGGGCTTTATCCAGAAACCGCAGGAAAATATCGACATCAAAGAAGAATTGTGTGATAGCGCGGGTGGCGCCGGCATCGATTTTGCGTTTGAGGTTGTCAATATCTTGCTCACTGCTGGCTGCTTCCGGGTGAGTTTCCGGGTAGGCGGCAACGCTGATCTCAAAGTCGCCGATCTTGCGCAACCCTTCCACCAGGTCGCAGGCGTAGGCATATCCATCCGGATGCGGAATATAGCCTTTTTGTTCATCCTGCGGGTCGCCGCGCAGCGCCACGATGTGGCGCACGCCCATATCCCAGTATTCCTGTGCGACCTCATCGATTTCACCGCGTGAAGCGCCGACACAGGTCAGGTGAGCGGCAGGGGTGAGGTCGGTTTCGGTCAGGATTCGCTTGACGGTAGCATGGGTACGTTCACGTGTGCTGCCACCGGCGCCATATGTTACGGACACAAAGGCTGGTTTCAGCGGGGCAAGATAGTGGATGGAGTCCCAGAGTTTTTCTTCCATATCCGGCGACTTTGGCGGGAAAAACTCAAAGGAAACGCGGGTTGGTGCCGTAGAAAACAAGGCATTAAGATCGCTGATATATTCTTCGTCGTAATGGTTGGACTGCATGCCCTATATACCCTTTTTACGTGTGTCTGTTGCTGTTTGGACACATAACGTCCCAAAACAAGAGATACCTTCATTCCCTATAGACATATACATAGGCTGGCAATAGTAATTGCACTTAAAATGGCGTTTTGATCGTTAATGATACAAATGCAGGTAGTAACTCATTAACGTTTGAACGCTATAGTGTAGAGACGTTTGTAGCAAAAAAACAAGAAAAACGCTGACTTGGCAACTTGGTAAGGAATGTGTGACATGAATGTGAATGTATCAACGGTAAGGCAATGGCTGGCGATCCTGTGCGCCGGTATTATGCTGGCTGCCTGTACCCCCACCCCGGAAGGGGATGAAGGCGGTGTGCTGCAAGACCCGTTTGAGCCGGTGAACCGGACGATTTTCGGATTTAACGAGGTGGTGGATAGTATCCTGCTGAAACCGGTGGCAGAAGGGTATGTCTATGTGGTGCCTGAATATGGCCGCCAACGCGTCTCGAATGTCCTGACCAACCTGCGTATGCCGGTGGTATTCCTCAATTCCGTCTTGCAGGCCGACCCGGGCAACGCGTTCTCCTCTTTGTGGAGCTTCGTGCTGAACTCAACGCTTGGTATTGGTGGTGTGTTTGATTTTGCCGGTGAGAATTCTACCCTGGAAGTGCATAAGGAAGGCTTCGGCCAGACGCTTGGTGCATGGGGTTTCGGTTCCGGCGCGTATATCGTGCTGCCGATCATTGGTCCATCTTCAGCCCGCGACGCCGTTGGGTTGCTGGTAGATGTGGTGACCGATCCGTTCAACTATTTCGACGAGGAAATCGTGATTACGCGCACCGTTGCGACCGCGATCGACGAACGTGCGAAATCGCTTGAATTGGTCGAGGAGATTTACAGAACGTCCTTTGACCCGTATGCTACGTTCCGTAGTGGGTATCTGCAACGTCAAGATGCCCTGATTAAAGAACGCAACGTACCGCTTAAATAACTCTAAGCGGCAAGCACATAAGGGTACGTATCATGGTTTCTTTTGTGAAGCATATGCTTGTGGTTCTGGCAGTGGCCGGGATGTTTGTTTCGTCGGCGCAAGCCAATGACGAACAGGCGAGATCATTTGTAAAAACGCTGACTGAGCAGACGTTGAGCATTCTGAATGAAGACGGTGTTGCTGCAGATGCCAAAGAAGATAAGCTGATGCAGCTGTTTGGTAAGAATGTCGATTTTGACTGGGTTGGCAAGTTCGTGCTGGGGAAATACTGGCGTGAAGCGACGGATGATCAGAAGAAAGATTACCTGAGATGGTACCGCGATTTCGTGTTGCGCAATTATACTTCCCGTTTTCGTGAATATACCGGCGAGAGCGTCAATGTGCTGCGTACTGAGCCGATCAGCGACGGGAAAGTACAAGTCAATATGGAGATCGTGCGCCCGAAACAGGAAGATGTGCGTATTGACCTGAAGTTGAAAGACAATGCCGGTGAGCTGAAAATCTACGACATTGTAGTGGAGGGCGTCAGCTTGATTGCGACGCAACGCTCCGAATTCGCCTCCGTGGTCTCACGTAAGGGGCTGGATTATCTGATCTCGCAGCTAGAAGCGAAGTCTCGGAAGAGCTAGTTTATTTTGCCCCTGCACGCGCTACTGCGCTTAGCAATGGGCAGGGTTCAAGACTGGCTCGGCCTGCTTGCCTCGCTCCTTTTCTTTGTTGGGTTTGTATGGGATACAATCTAGGTCAAGCTACACGTCGTCTTGCATGCCTGCTGTCAGCAAAAAGCGAAAACGCTCTTTCAATAAATGGGACTATGCAGCGCCGCGGGTTAGCGGCTTGTATTTGATACGCGTTGGTACAAGGCTTTCCGTGCCGAGGCGACGTTTGCGGTCTTCCTCGTAATCGGCGTAATTGCCTTCAAACCATTCCGCGTGTGAATCCCCTTCATAAGCCAGAATATGGGTGGCGATACGATCCAAGAACCAGCGATCGTGGCTGATGATGACCGCGCAACCGGCGAATTCCAGTAGCGCTTCTTCCAGCGCGCGCAAGGTTTCCACATCCAGATCGTTGGTTGGCTCATCGAGCAGCAGCACATTGACGCCGGATTTCAGCATCTTGGCGAGATGGACGCGGTTGCGCTCCCCACCGGAAAGCTGGCCGACCTTCTTCTGCTGGTCGCCGCCTTTGAAGTTGAAGGCAGCACAATAAGCACGGCTTTTCATGGTGGTTTTACCGAGAAGCATTTCATCGAGCCCGCCGGAGATTTCTTCCCAGACGGTTTTGCTGTCATCGAGTGAATCGCGAGACTGGTCGATATAACCCAGCTCTACGGTGTCTCCGACTTTCAGGGTGCCCGCATCCGGTGTTTCCTGCCCGGTCAGCAGTTTGAACAGCGTGGTTTTCCCGGCGCCGTTGGGGCCGATGATGCCGACGATGCCGCCAGCCGGCAGGCGGAAGGACAGGTTCTCAAACAGTAATTTATCGCCAAAGGATTTGCCGAGGCCGTTGGCTTCGATCACCACATCGCCGAGGCGTGGGCCAGCGGGGATGATGATCTGCGCGGCGCCGGAGCGTTTCTCCCCGGCCTGTTTGAGCAGTTCATCATACGCTTTAAGGCGCGCCTTGGATTTGGCCTGCCGTGCCTTGGGTGATGAACGTACCCAGTCGAGTTCTTCCGCCAGTTGTTTCTGGCGGGCGGATTCTTCCTTTTCCTCCTGCGCCAGACGTTTCTGTTTCTGTTCCAGCCATGAGGTATAATTGCCCTCATACGGCATGCCCTGACCACGGTCGAGTTCGAGAATCCAGCCGGTGACGTTATCGAGGAAGTAGCGGTCGTGGGTGATCATCACCACGGTGCCTTCGTATTTCTCGAGGAAGTGCTCAAGCCATGCGACGGATTCGGCGTCCAGATGGTTGGTTGGTTCGTCGAGCAGCAGCATATCCGGTTTTTCCAGCAGCAGACGTGCCAGCGCAACGCGGCGGCGTTCGCCCCCGGAAATCTTGGTGACATCTGCATCGCCCGGCGGGCAGCGCAGCGCATCCATCGCAATTTCGATATCATTATCGAGATTCCACGCATCGGCGGCATCGATTTTTTCCTGCAGTTCACCCTGTTTATCGAGCAGGGACATCATCTCGTCATTATCGGTGACTTCCGCCAACTGCATGGAAATGGCGTTGAAATCATCGACCAATTGCTTTTTCTCCTTCAGTCCATCCATGACATTGTCGAAGACGTTTTTGGATGCGTCGAGGTGTGGTTCTTGTTCCAGATAGCCGACCTTGGCGCCTTCCGCCGCCCATGCCTCGCCGGTGAATTCCGTATCCAGCCCGGCCATGATTTTGAGCAGAGTGGATTTACCGGCGCCGTTCGGACCGATAACGCCGATCTTGGCACCCGGAAGGAATGAGAGTGAGATGCCGTCCAGCACCGTCTTGCCTCCGGCATAAGCCTTGCGGAGGTCTTTCATGACATAGATGTATTGGTAGCTCATAGAAATCGCCTGATGTTATGGTTTCCCTAACACATAGGCGAGTTGGCGATTTAATCAAGCGATTTACTGGTCAAAAAGCGAGGTGTATTCGCCGTAACCTTCTTCTTCCAGCTTGTCGACCGGGATAAAACGCAGCGAGGCCGAGTTGATGCAATAGCGCAGGCCGCCCTCTGTCCGCGGGCCGTCGTTGAAGACATGCCCTAAGTGAGAGTCGCCGTGCTTGGAGCGCACCTCGGTGCGCGTCATGCCCAGTGTGATGTCGCTTTTCTCGACGATGTTGTCAGCGACCGGTTTGGTGAAACTCGGCCAGCCGGTGCCGGAATCGAACTTATTGGTGGATGAAAAGAGCGGTTCGCCGGAGACGATGTCAACATAGAGGCCGGGCTTCTTGTTATCCCAATATTCATTCATGAAAGGCGGTTCGGTGCCTTCTTCCTGGGTGACGCGGTACTGCAGGCTGTCCAATTTTTCAACGGCGGATTCAGTTTTATTATAGCTCTTGGTGGACATTGGTTTCTCCTCTGCCTGTACGGATGCCATGATGGGCAAGGCGGCGATGACCGCCAGTGCCAGCATGCCAATATGTTGTTTGATATTCTTCATGCCCAGTTATTCTGCCGGGCGCATCAAAAAGTTACCGTTTGGTCGCAAAAAAATCTTTTAGTAATGCGCCGCATTCCTGCTCCATGATGCCGCCATAGATTTCCGGGCGATGGTGGCAGGTGGGCTGGCTGAAAATGCGGGCGCCGTGTTCGACGCCGCCGCCCTTGGGGTCATAGGCACCGAAATAGATGCGCCGTAAATGGGCGAAGGCAATGGCCTGTGCGCACATGGCGCAAGGCTCCAGCGTCACATAGAGATCGCAATCGGGGAGGTATTTGTCGCCACGGATGCGGCAGGCCTCGCGGATGGCCAGCATTTCAGCGTGCGCGGACGGGTCGGCGTCGGTTTCTACGCGATTATGTGCCTCGGCGATGACGTTGCCGTCGGCGTCGACGATGATGGCGCCAATCGGGACTTCATCGGCAGCGAGGGCCAGATGAGCCTGTTTCAATGCACGTTGCATAATGGATTTATTTTTTGCGGAAGGCGTCGAGGGAGATCACTTCCGCCGTGGTGCCTTCTGAGTCGTCCTCGTTGTCGGCATTGCCGACTTCCGGGGCGTTGGCCTCAAACGAAGTGTCGACCGGCTGGCCAGGCATCGGCAAGTCCAGCGCCGTTGGCTGGGCATGGAACTGCAGGCCGAATTTGATGCTTGGATCAGCAAAGGCGGTCAGTGCGCTATACGGCACGACCAGCCGCTCCGGTACGTTATTGAAGCTCAGCATGACGGAGAACTGGTGTTCCTCCACGTCCAGATCCCAGAACTGGTATTGCAGGACGATGGTGATTTCTTCCGGGTAGCGTTGTTTGAGCGCCGGGGAGATTTCCACGCCGGGGAAATTGGTGTCGAAGGAAATGAAGAAATGATGGTTGCCGGGCAGACCATATTCCGCCGCCTGACGCAATGAACGGCGCACCACGCCCCGCATGGCCTCATCAATGAAGCCCGGGTAGTCGATGCGTTCGATATCGTCAAATGCGTCCGTCATAGTTCCTCTTTTTATGCGGCACTCCGTGCTAACACGACCGCTTGCATTGTTATTCTTTTATGCCCCTGCACGCGGATATTCCGCTTAGCAATGGGCTGGTTCAAGACTGGCTCGGTCTTCTGACCTCGCATGTGTCTATCTTTAGTTCCGTGCGTGCACGGAATATGAGGGGATTCTGTTGCCCGGCTCCCCTCGGGCCGCGTTGTCAGCTAGAGTTTAAGTCGCCCCAATTAGGCAGCGGCTTTAACTGCTACGAACTCGTTGTCGTTAGCTGCAACAAGTGCGAAATTATCGTTTGCACTTATTGAATGTGACCCGTTACGGCGGTGTCATGCCGGGCAAAAGCCAACTCTTTACTACGTCTGTCGATCCTGACTCACCCCCACCAAACATCCCTGAAGATCCTTGGTGGAGGTGCCGGGCTCTGCCCCCGGGTCCAGTCCGCCTATTCCAGTAAGCCGTTTATTACCATAGTCGCCGAAGCGACCCCTCTAATATAAGGGGAAACATTGTGTTTGTGAAGTGTCTGCGTCTATCCGGTGTTTATATTGGTTAAATCTTCATGGAAGTTTCACATTTCTTTGGTCTAAACTATGGCAAAACATCACAAAATAAGAAAAAGAAGGAAACATGATGGCTAAACCCAAAGTTCTGCTACTGGAAGATGAGGCGCTGGTTGCTCTGGAGGAAGAATCTCTTCTGGATGAATTGGGCTATGATGTGGTTATGGCCACTAATGCAGATGAAGCTGACAGGCTTATGAATCTGCATCGTCAGGACATTTTGTTTATTGTTACGGATGGTGATCTGGGTGGTGGACGCAACGGGCCGACATGGTATGCGGATTTGAGAGATCGCGACCAGAAAATCGGGCGCACTACAGCGCCAGCGATGCTGGTGAGTGCGAATTCAGATCTGGTGAGACGAGCAGAGGATATGGGTTATTCTTACGCTTTGAGTAAACCATTTGGCGCCGATGCTTTTATCGGTCGGGCCGGCGGTTTGGCTGAAGACGCGCTGGCGGCACAACAAACGCAACGCAGATAGACTAAATACGCATATTGAGGGCTGGTAATTTTAAAATTAACCATTAACATGGGCAAAAAACCATCCGGAGTTCGTTTCTATGCCCCTTAATGCTGCCCAACAGGCCGAAGTCGCCGATATTCGTTCCGAATCCTATAGTACGCACCGGGAAGTGTCGCCGGAGTTGGAAGCGATCCTCTATGAGCCGATTCCGGTGTTGGATCATGGATTCGTGCGGGTGGTGGATTATATGGGCACCGACAGTGCGATTGTGCAGGCGGCGCGGGTATCCTACGGGAAGGGCACCAAGAAAACACGCGAAGATGAAGGGCTGATCCGCTATTTGCTGCGTCATCGCCACACCACGCCGTTTGAAATGTGCGAGATTAAATTCCACATCAAGCTGCCGATTTTTGTAGCGCGTCAGTGGATTCGCCACCGTACCGCCAATGTGAATGAGTATTCCGGGCGCTATTCCATCATGGATAAGGAATTCTATGTGCCATCGCCGGAACATCTGGCGGCGCAGTCGATCTCCAACCGTCAGGGGCGGGGTGATGTGCTGCAGGGCGAAGAAGCTGCCCGCGCGCTGGAGATTATCAAAGAAGATGCCAGGCAAGCTTATGAACATTATGAAGAGTTGCTTAATGGCAATGAAGAGGGCGTGGTGTTTGATGATGCGAAGCAAGGGCTGGCACGCGAACTGGCGCGGATGAATCTGCCGGTGAATTTCTACACGCAGTGGTATTGGAAGATTGATCTGCATAATTTGATGCATTTTCTGGCACTGCGGGCAGATGCCCATGCGCAGTACGAGATTCGCGTCTATGCCGATGCGATGATTGAGGTGTTGAAAAAATGGGTGCCGCTGACCTATCAGGCGTTCATGGATTATCGCATGGGAGCGGCGGAAATCTCCGCCAAAGGGCTTGAAATTATCCAGCGCAGACTGGCCGGAGAGGCGGTTTCGCAGGAAAATAGCGGACTTTCCAAGCGTGAATGGAATGAACTGGCCGGGATTCTGGGGCTGGAAGCAGCGTAATTTAGGGCGCGGCCTTCACTAAATTGTAAAGAAATTAAGATATAGTCTTTGGCTTGGGGGAGTTTAAAGCCAAAGATGGACGCATCACTCGATACATTACAAGTGCTTAGGGACAAGCTGCAAGGGTTGGCCGGGGATTACTATGCCCAACGTCTACAGCCCGAGTTGCCGGATAGTTTTGTTGATGCCTTCAGTCAGGAGCGCGCCAAAGGCGGCAGTGCTGCCGGCGGTATCCGAAGCGGCTTGACGGAAGCGCGACGTTGGCTTGCCGATAAAGGATTTACCGAATTTGCACCGTTTGCTCATGGTGGCGGGGCGATTGTGCTTCGAACCAATAATCACTTGCTGGTGCGTATTCAGCATCAGAACAGTCTGGAAGAGGCGGTGGATGATGTGGTGCCGCAGGCAGTGCAACCGCTGATGCATTTTCGTTCCGGGGATACGGTGATCGATGTGGTGCCGGAAGTGTTGACACTCGATCAATTGCGGGATCGGCTCAGCGATGATGAGATGCGGCTGGTGTTCATGTCGCTTAGAAAATCCCTGTATGAGCAGAATGTTCCGTGGTCGCCGGGGGCGATGGGTGATGATCCTGCCACACGATTCTTTGGCAGTGACGATATTACCGGACTGATGGGATATGATGTGTCCCACCCGAATGAGAATGCCGGGAATGTAGGGTTGTTGATGGACGGCACGCCGGTGATTGTCGATCAGGATGCGTATTTCAAGCTGAATGAATTGGAAGATCACGATCACAGCTCTGTGGAGGCTATTGGCGAAGAAATGGAGCAGCTGACAGCGGATAAATGGCCGCAGGTCTTTACGTGGTATGATGAGAAAGGCACAGCGAAACAGAATGTGCTGCATGACCGGATGGGCTATCCGCGTATTGAGGCACTGCCTGATTTACAGCCCGGTAATGTGGTGGTGAAGATTGAGCGGGAACAACAGCGCACTCAGCAACACCCCATGCTGGCGTTTGCCAAGCAGCATGCGGTGATGCATGTGGCGAATGATACGGAGCTGAATGATCACGGTCGTCCAACCTCACGTTGTGTGATTCATACGACGGAGGAGGGAGCCAGAACAGTGCGGGCACATGTTCGCCAAGAAACCGACTTTCAGGCGGAGGAGAGTTATCCTGACGGGGCACGCGTGATGAAGATGTCTAGCGGATTTGCCAATCAATTTTTACCCACGGAGCGGCTGTCTTCCGTGCATCCTACTAATATGTCAGAGATTTGTTTTCAGATACGCGATCATGATCCTGCCGTGACTGCTGCCTATGAAGGACATGAGGACCGGCCAGTGTTTGTGCCGCATGAGAAAGCCAATGAGGTAATCGCCGCATTAGAAGGGATGCAGGAGGATTTTGATTTATCCAAGGTGATTCACGGTATGCGGGATACAAGACATTATACAATGATGCGTATGACCAACCGGGCGGCACAGGCGCTGGGTGATGCACTGGGTGTCGAGGTGCCGGAGAAAGTGGTGGATTCATCACGCGAATCCCATGTGGAACAGCTTGCTGTCGCTGTTGCGACACCCAACTCAACGCCAGATCGTACTTCCTAACCATATTTTAATCTTTGCACGCTAGGGTTGTTTCCTGTGTGATCTACGGGAGAGTATTATGAGCAAACAGGTTTTGATTGTCGACGACTCCGCGACGATGCGTAATATGCTGAAAGCAAGCCTTGGTGAGATGGGCTTTGAGGTGCATACGGCGCAAGATGGTGAGAAAGCCATTAAGTCTGCACAGCAGCATAAATATACGATTATTCTTACCGATATTAATATGCCGAACGTGGATGGGATCGAACTGATTCGCATGATCCGCGAAGACAGCCAGAATAAAGATGCGCCAATCCTCGTGATTACTACTGAAAGTGGTGATCCCGCCAAACAGGCTGGCCGTGATGCCGGGGCCAATGGCTGGATTGTCAAACCGGTGAACCCGGAAACTCTGAAACGCGCCGTCGGTAAGCTGGCGGGAATTGACCAAGCTGCGTAACCTTCACGGAGGGTCGTTATGTCGCACTCCACCAATACAATGCCTGCGGATGCGTCGATACAACCAGAGGGTGCAATAGGCGGCGAAAATAAAGCCTTTTGTTGTATTCTGGATGCGCTTGGCAGCCAATTGATTGGCGTGAACGATCTGATTGAAGGTAGTTTCGGTAATATAAGTACGGAATTTGTAGAATTAACCGGACAAATCGACGAACAGCGCGCATTGCTCGATAGGCTGCAGCAAAGCCCAAGTGACACGGATGCGCTACAGGCGCTGCAAGCGATAGTTTCCGATATGTCATCCAACGTGACCCATATTCTGATGGGTATGCAGTTTCAGGATCGGGTGTCGCAGAATCTGGTGATTGTCATGAACATACTGGCGCTGCTGTCGGAGCGTCAGAAATACCATCTGGATACCATGCCTGCCGAGACGAATCTGGAGATGGCCAAAGAGATTCTCGCACTACTCAAACTCGGAGAAATCCGTGAAGTTTATGTTCAGCATCTGTTGGACCGCGGCTACATTCACAACGTGCAGGAGCTGGGGCTGGAAGAGGCGCCGGATACGCATGCGGGTGAAGACGACGACATCGAACTTTTTTAAAAGGCCTCTTTTGGCGATAAAATGGCATGACTCAGCTTTCGCGGGGCGCATGTACATTTAGGTACATTTGCGCTTCCACGACTTCGCCCTACCATTTTCTCATCCAAAATAGACCTTTTATACATTTATAAGGCTGCTGACGATGTGGTCGTAGCGGTCGTTTTCAGCGATTTCGCCCTGATCGGCGGCCTGACCGATAGCGGCGATCAGCGGGATTTGTCCCAGTAGCGGTATGGTATATTCTTTCGAGAGAGACGCGCCGCCGCCACTGCCGAAGATGGCATGGTGAGCACCTGACGGGTCTTCAAAGAAGCTCATATTTTCGATGATACCAAGCACTGGCACTGCTATTTTTTCAAACATCAGAATGGCTTTGCGGGCATCTTCCAGTGCCACCTCTTGCGGAGTGGTGACGATGATGGCGCCGCCACCGTTGTGGGCGAGGGGTACTTGCTGCATCAGGCTGAGATGCACATCGCCGGTGCCGGGCGGCAGGTCGATAAACAGCGTATCCAGTGGTTCGTCTTCCGTGCCCCAGCGTGTGTTGCGCAGCATTTGATGCAAGGCTTTGCCAACCATCGGGCCGCGCATCACCGCCGCTTCTCCGGGTATTAACAGCCCGATCGACATGGCGCGAATGTCATGTGCCTGCGGCGGGATAAATTGATTATCCGCCGTATCCGGCGCAGCGTTCAGGCCGAGCATGCGTGGGATGGAGGGGCCGTAAATATCAGCATCCAGAATGCCGGTGCGCAGTCCTTTTTTGGCCAATGCCCGCGCCAGTTGTACCGTGGTGGTGGATTTGCCGACGCCGCCCTTGCCGGATGCAATGGCGATGATGCGGCCTACATGAGGCAAAGGCTCAGTGTTCCAGGTGGCGGCTTTGCGCGGTGGTGTTTCGGCAGGTGTGCGTTCTGCTGTTAAAATGGGTGTGACCTGCTCCACTCCATCCAGTGCGAGGACGGCTTCGCGGCAGGCATCCTGTATGGCGATACCGGATTTTTCTTCCTCCGGCTGGATGGTGATTGTCAGGCGTACATGGCTGTCATCGGTCTTTATGTCTGAGATCAGACCGCTTGCTATGACGCTTTTCCCGGTGCGCGGATAAATGACATTCTCCAACACGTTGGTTATGTCTGCCGGATTTATTCCGTGCGTCCTCTTGAAAATCGCTCGCATTTAGGTCATATAATCTCTTGTCTTATATCTTACAAGGAAACTAACGCATGTCATGGAATAAAGGTGGAAATCGGGGCCCTTGGGGTAGCCGTCCTTCGGGCGGGGGTAACAACGGTGGTTCCGGTTCTGAGCCGCCACCGGATATTGACGAGCTGATTCGTAAAAGTCAGGAGTCTTTCAAGCATATGTTTGGCGATGGCGGCGGCAGTACCAAGCCGCTGATATTGATGCTGGTGGCGATTGTGGTGCTGTGGTTTGGCTCCGGGATTTATCGTGTTGATGCCGACGAGCAGGGCGTGGTGCTGCGCTTCGGTGAATTTCATCGCATTACCGAGCCGGGTTTGAATTACCATCTGCCATACCCGATTGAGACGGCGTTGACGCCACGGGTGACGACGATCAATCGCGAAGAGATCGGGTTCCGCTCGATCGGGAATATGCTCAATAAGGAAAACCGCAAGCCGAAGCCAGAAGAAAGCCTGATGCTAACCGGGGATAAAAACCTGGTGAGTACGCAGTTTGAAGTGCAGTGGCGGATTAAAGATGCGGTGAAGTTCCTGTTTAATGTGCGCCGTCCGGATCTGGTGGTGAAGCCTGTCGCGGAGACAGCGATGCGTGAAGTGATTGGGAATGAAGAACTCGATAATATCATTTCCGGAGAGCGCGGGGCGATTGGGGGTGAGACCCAGAAACTGATGCAATCCATCCTTGATGACTATAATACCGGGATTGAGATTTACGAAGTCAACCTGCTGGCAGTGGATGCGCCGGAACCGGTGGTCGATGCGTTTATCGACGTGCTATCCGCCCAACAGGAAAAAGAAACACTGCAAAACCAGGCGCAGAAATACCGTGACGGAATTATCCCGGTGGCTCAGGGCCAGGTGGAGAAAATGGTCAAGGACGCGCAAGCTTATAAAGAAGCCGTGGTGGCAGAAGCCACTGGTGACGCGGCGCGTTTTGTCTCGGTCTATAATGAGTATAAGCAGGCCAAGGATGTGACCAAGAAACGGATGTATCTGGAGACGATGGAGAAGATCATGTCCGGGATGAACAAAGTCATTCTGGATGATCATTCCGGGCAGGGGGTGCTGCCGTATCTGCCGCTTCCCGAGGTAAAAAAACGAGAAACCACCAACGAAGGAGGGCAGTAAGATGAATTCATCTAAGTTAGCCATTATCGGTATTCTGCTTTTCCTGCTGGCGGTGCTGACATTCAATGCGTTCTTTATCGTTGGTCAGACGGAACAGGCACTGGTGCTGCGCTTTGGTAAACCGGTCAACATTATCAATGCGCCGGGCGCAGAAGACGGACCGGGTCTGAAATTCAAGATGCCGTTCGTCGATTCGGTGGAAATGTTCGACAAGCGGGTGCTGGTCTTTAACGGTGAACCGATGACGGTGATCCTGAAAGATAAGGACCGTCTGATTGTGGATGCGTTCGTGACGTACCGTATCAAGAATCCGCTGCAGTTTTATCAAGCCGTGCGAAGTGAGCGAATCATGAGCATGCGGCTGGAGAGTATTCTGGAGAAAAGCCTGCGTGATGTGCTGGGGCGCGAGACGCTCAAGACGTTGCTGTCCGATAAACGGGTGCTGATCATGCACGATATTCGCGACAATGTGTTCCGTCTTGCTTCCGGGAAAGCGGTGGCCGGAGAGAAAGTGGAAGCGCCGATTCCCGAAGAAGCCATTGAGACAGAAGACTTGCCGGAAGAATTAGTGAAAACAGTATCGAAAGAAGGCTTCGGGATCGAGGTGGTGGATGTGCGGATTATGCGTACCGATCTGCCGAAAGAAACCGGCGATGCGATTTATAACCGTATGCGCTCCGACCGTCAGAAAGTGGCGGAGAAATACCGCGCTGAGGGGCAACGCGAATCGCAGATTATCCGCTCGGAAGCGGATAAGCAGCGTACCATTATGCTGGCCGAGGCGAAGAAGCAGGCGGAGACCATCCGAGGGGAAGGTGACGGTGCTGCGACGAAAATTTTTGCCGAAGCGTTCGGTAAGGACGAAGACTTTTTCGACTTCTATCGTACTATGCAAGCGTATCGCGAGTCGCTCGACAAAGACGATACTACGTTGATTCTTTCGCCTAACAACGAGTTCTTAAAATATATTGAAAGGAATAGATAATATGCGTCGTCATACTGCTTCCGGTGTCTGTGCTTCTGCCATGACTACCCACGACAGGAGTAATACACAACGCAATCTTCTTTCTCTTTTTCTGCTGGCGCTTGCCATTTGGCTGATGCTTACCTCTCAGGCTGCCGCGCGGGCCGTGCCGGAGTCATTCGCCGATCTGGTGGAAAAACTCAGTCCGGCGGTGGTGAATATTTCCAGCTCTCAGAAAGTGAAAAGCGGTGCGATGTTGCTGCCATTCGGGCAGATTCCCGGCGGACAGATGGACGAATTCAAGGATTTCTTTGAACAATTCGGTGGGCAGGGGGGCATACAGGAACGTGAAGTGCAATCGCTCGGCTCCGGTTTTGTGATCGACCCGGACGGCTATGTGGTGACCAATAACCACGTGGTGGAACAGGCCGAGGAAATCACGGTGCGTTTTCAGGACGATACGAAATACGAGGCGACGCTGGTCGGGCGCGATAGCAAGACCGATCTGGCGCTGCTGAAAATCAAAACCGATCGCAAGCTGCCGTTTGTCACGTTCGGAGACTCAGACAGCGTGCGTGTGGGAGACTGGATCGTGGCGATCGGGAACCCGTATGGACTGGGTGGGTCGGTGACGGCCGGGATTATCTCGGCGCGCTCACGTAACATCAATGCCGGGCCGTTCGATGATTTTCTGCAGACCGATGCGGCGATCAATAAAGGGAATTCCGGCGGGCCGTTGTTTAATACCAAAGGCGAAGTTATCGGCGTGAACACAGCGATCTTCTCACCAACCGGCGGTAATGTCGGGATCGGGTTCGCGGTGCCGGCAGCATTGGCGAAACCGGTGCTGGATCAACTGAAAGAATTCGGGCGGACGCATCGCGGATGGCTGGGTGTGAAAATTCAGGAAGTGACGGAAGAGATTGCCGACAGTATCGGGCTGAGTGACCCGAAAGGCGCATTAGTGCTGGATGTTACCGAAGACAGTCCGGCCAGCAAAGCCGGATTTAAACCGGGCGATGTCATCCTGAAATTCGACGGTAAGGATATCGAAGAGATGCGTCATCTGCCGCGGATCGTCGCGGAAACGGCGATCAACAAGCGGGTGGATGTGGTGATCTGGCGCGATGAATCCAAGAAAACGCTCGGCGTGACGCTGGGTGAGCTGGATGAAAGCGAAGAGGTTGCCGATACGCCTCCGGCGAAAAGCCAGATGTCTGACGATGATAAGGGCGAAGAAGTGCTGGGCATGAAGCTGGCGGCAATTGATGGTGAGTTGCGCAGTCTGTTCTCCCTGTCGAAAGATCAGAAAGGCGTGGTGGTGCTGTCGGTGGATCGCAAAAGCGAGGCAGCGGCGCGCGGGATTCTTCGCGGCGACGTGATTTCACGCGTCAATCAGGATGATGTGGCAACGGTCGACGATCTGAAAGATGCGCTGGATAGCGGACATGTTGCCGGTGCGGCGCTGGATGTTTTTGAAACCGAGCCCGCCAAAGACAATATTCTGTTTAACCATGAGAAAGTTGTCTGCACCCCGCATCTTGGCGCCTCCACCGATGAGGCGCAGGTCAATGTGGCCATTCAGGTCGCGGAGCAGATCGGCGATTACCTGGTAACCGGGGCGGTTGTCAACGCA
>JAUIJX010000015.1 GCA_030430795.1 Alphaproteobacteria bacterium
AACTACGGTGTCTATACGGAAAAAACCACGGCCGATGCTGCGGTCAGTTCGACCGATGGCGACATCACCATCACCGGGACGGGCGGGACGGGCGACACCACGCAGGGTGAGAATATGGGGGTGAACCTGCAGGGTAGTGTTATCTCCGATGGTAGCGGGACGAACGCCGCTAACATCACCATCACCGGTCAGGCTGGAGGCAACGGCACCGGTTCCAATTACGGGGTGCTGCTTGGGCGCTCTACCACAGTGGTGACGGCAGTGGATGGCGACATTGGCATTTCCGGCACGGCAGGGGCTGGCACGGGCAATAACAATGCCGGGATTTATCTCGGCACCAACGGCAACAAGATCACCACCAGCGGGGTCGGTGCCAATGCAGGGAACATTACCCTGGCCGGGATTGGTGCGGCGGGTGCATCCAACAATTACGGCGTGGGCGCGACCGGTGCCAACACCGAGATCAGCACGGTTGACGGCGATCTGACCATCACCGGGACAGCAGGTGACGGTACGGCAAACAGTAATATCGGTGTGTATCTGAGTAACGGGACATATGGGACGACCGGCACGGGTGCGGATATCGGTGCCTTCAGCATTACCGGGGCGGCAGGCGATGGGGTGAATAACAATTACGGTGTGTACGCTACCTCAACCGATATTACGCGCACCAGCGGTGACTTTACCATCACCGGCACTGGCGGTGACGGGAATAGTGGCAATCGCGGGATTTATATGACAAGCAGCACGCTGTCGACCGATACCAACATTACCTTTACCGGGACGGCAGGTGACGGCACGGCGGATAACAATACCGGGATTGAATTTGCAACGGTGGATGTGACGACCAATGCGGGAAATATTATTCTCAACGCGACAGGTGGTGCCGGTGCCAGCACCAATTACGGTATGTATCTGAATGCGACCAACCTGACCAGTGATGGTGGGTTGATTACGCTGACGGGGAATGCCGATGCCGCGACGACAGGCTCTGGAAACTACGGTGCGCGCGTGCGCAATTCCACTCTGGAGACGGACAATGCCATTTCCATCACCGGGGTGGCCGGGAACGGTACCACCAGCAATTACGGATTTGAAGTGGCGACGACCACGATTGATGCAGGCAGCAACAATATTTCGATTACGGGTACCGGCGGTGTTGGCACTAACAGTAATTACGGCGGGTATGTCAATAACAGCACCCTGACCAGTACGGCCGGGACGATCGACATTACCGGGACGGCCAAAGCGACGACTACCGGGTCTGCTAATTACGGTTTGCAACTCACCACCAACACGATCCAGACCGATAATGACATCACCATCACTGGTACTGCTGGAAATGGCACCACCAATAATTACGGTATCAATTTCGGCACTACCACGGTCGATGCGGCGACGGGTGACATTACCATCACCGGAGATGGTGGCGACGGCACCAATTACGGCGTTGGTGTTTCTGCTTCCGGTAGCACGTTCAAGAACACCGCAGGCGATATTGAGATCACCGGCACCGGCGGGCAGGGCGTGAGCCGTGGCTACGGCGTAACGATGGCGACCAGCAACATTACCAGCACGGCGGGTACGGTGGATATTACCGGGACGGCTGATGCCGGATCAACCGGTGACACGAATATGGGTGTGTATCTGAATCGTACGGATGTGACGGCCAATAATACCGTGACCATCACCGGGCAGGGCGGTGGTGGCACTGCCGGCAATAACGGGGGCTATATTGAAGGGAATCCAGCCGACAGTTCGGATATAGCGACTGGCGCCGGAGCGCTGACGATCAACGGCACCGCCGGAGCGGGTGGTGGCGTGGGTGCGGCAACCTATCGCTACGTTAATCTGAGCAATACCGGTAGCAATGACATTACCATCACCGGCACAGGTACCAATTCGTACGGTGTGCAGTTGCGTGACTACACCACCATCAATGCGGCAGACGGTGACGTGGTAATTACCGGTACCGGTCACAGTGATGGAACGGTAGCCAGCACCTACGGTGCCTATATCTACAATAATATCGATATCACCACCACGGGAGCGGCAGCCGGTGCAGGCGATGTCCGCATCACCGGTGTGGGCGGGAACGGTACGAGTAGTAACCGCGGGCTGGATATTACCAATCTCGACATCACCACGACGGCAGGGGATGTGACGCTCGACGGTACCGGTGGCAACGCCTCTGGCTCCAGTAACTTCGGGATCAATTGGGGTACCGGAAACCTGTTGTCATCGAGCGGGGATATTACTCTGATCGGACAGGCCGGGAACGGGTCAACCGATAGTTATGGTTTCTACACCACCAACGTGGTGCTGGATACCGATGCCGGCAATATTAGCATCACCGGGACGGGTGGCGATGGTTCCAATAATAACCGCGGCGTGAACATGACGACCGGTTCAATCACGGCGGATGCCGGTACGGTGACCATCACCGGTACCGGAGGAACAGCAGCCACGGGCGCGAATAACTATGGGATTAGTTTGAGTAATCTTCCGATCACGGCGAATAATACCGTGACGATGACGGGCACGGGCGGTGGCGGTACCACCGGCCAGCATGGGATATATGGCAGCGGTCTGACACTGGATTCCGGTGCGGGTGCCATTTCGGTTACCGGTGATTCCGGTATTGGTACCGGTGGTTCGTATGGTGCGTATTTCAACAACAGTACCCTTGAAAGCGATAGCAACACCATTACGATCACCGGTGCCTCAGACGCAGCAGGCACGGGCAATGGCAATTACGGCGGGCGTATTACCAGCACGACGGTCAGTGCCGATGCTGCCATTACCATCTCCGGGACAGGTGGCAGCGGAGGGGCGAGTCTTTATGGATTAGATTTTGCCTCCTCGACTATCGATTCCGGTTCCGGTGCATTGACGATCACCGGCACGGGTGGCGACGGAACGGGCAATTATGGCTACGGGATCAACAGCGCCAACAATACCTTCCAGACGGATTCCGGCGCGATGGATATTACCGGTATGGCCGGTGCCAGTGCGACGGGACGTGCTTACGGTCTCTCTTCCACGAACGATAGTTTTACCAGCACCAGCGGTACCATCGACATCACCGGGACATCGAACGCGGCGGCGGGTGGTACTACGAATTACGGACTTTACATGACGCGCAGCGATGTGACGACAGCGGCGGATATTACCCTGACCGGTACCGGTGGCGGTGGGACGTCTAATAACTACGGACTGTATATCGAAGCTAACTCTTCCGATGCGTCCACTATTTCTTCCAGTAATGGATCGCTGACACTGACCGGGACGGCGACTGCCGGAGATAACAGTCTGGGTCTCGGCACCTACCGCTATGTCAATCTTGGGGCGGGTGGTGGCGGCGATGTCAGTATCACCGGGACAGGCTTCAATGCTCTGGGTGTGCAGTTGCGGCAGGAAACCCATATCACCGCTGCCGATGGCGATGTTACTATTATCGGTAATGGGCATAGCGATGGTTCGGGAGGTACTGAGCGCGGTATTTATGTTTATGACGATGTCTCCATCACCACCACCGGCAGTACGGCGGGTGCTGGCGATGTCACGCTGACCGGCATGGCCGGTGACGGCGTCAGCAGCAACCACGGGCTTGATATCTACCAGCTCGACATCACCACCAATGCCGGGGACATTAGCCTGACCGGGACGGGTGGCGATGGGACGGGTGGCAGCAATTATGGCATCACCTTTAATCAGGGGAGTTTCACCACCACCAGCGGTGCGGTGAGCATGACCGGGAATGCCGGTACCAATACCAATTCCGGCGTGGGTATCAGTGCGAGCAACCTGAGCATTCAATCAAGCGCGACCGGTGCGATGGCAAAAGGCATTACCCTTACCGGCACCGGGCAAGGTGCGGATTACAACAATTACGGCACCAGCCTCAGTAATATCGGCATCACCACGGTGGATGGCGATGTGGCGATTAACGGTACCGGCGGCGGTGACGGCACGCACAATACCAACCGTGGTGTGGTCATGGGCGGTACCAACACCATCACCTCCAACGGGCTGGGTGCGGATGCCGGGAACATCACCATCACCGGTGCAGGTGGCGACGGTATTTCCAATAATGATGGCGTGTATATGAGCGGCACCACCATGACCACGCAGGATGGTAATGTGACACTGACCGGCACCACGGGGAACAGTAATCACGGTTACGGTGTCTATCTCACCGGTAGCACCATCACCTCCAATGGTGCAGGTGCGAACGCCGGAACCATTGACATCAACGGGACAGGTGCAAATGGTTCAGCCAATAATAGTTACGGCGTATCGATGACCGGTAGTGCGCAGATTGCTTCCAATGAAGGAAACATCACCGTGGTCGCCAATGGTGGTGATGGCGGCGGCTCTGGTAATATGGGGCTGGTGATGCAGAGCAATGCGGTGATTGCCTCGGCCGGTACGGGTGACGATGCTGCGACTATCACCATCACAGCAAATGGTGGTGATAACGCTACCTCCAGTAATTACGGCATGTATATGGCAAGCGGTGCACAGGTTACCTCCATCGATGGCGATATTGCGATCACCGCCAATGGCGGTGATAACGGCACCGGCAGTAACCGCGGGATGTATATGCTCAGCGGTGCCGATATCATTTCCTCAGGCGCCAGTGCGAATGGTGCGAACATCACCATCACGGCGACCGGCGGTACCGGTGGCACCGGTGCGAATAACACCGGGATGCGCATGGAAACCAGCGGCACCACCATCACCACTGACAAGGGTGACATCACCATCAACGCGATTGCTGGCGACAGCAGCAACAGCAATAGCGGTCATCAGGGCATAGATATGTATAACGGTGTTGTTATTGCTTCCAGTGGCGGCGGGGACGATGCCGGGAATATCTCCATTACTGCGACATCGACGCAATCGGATGGAATGAAATTCAACGCCAATGATGGCCGTGTCACGACGGTTGATGGTGATATCACCATCACAGCTGCCACCGCAAATGGCAGCGGTATCAGCATGTATGACGGCACCGATGTGATTGCGACCGGTGACGGGAATATCACGGTGCAGGCAGATGGTACGGCCAATGATCTGAATATTGGTACAGGCAGCGGTGTCACTGATTTCGGCAGTGCAACAGCGACCGGTACCATCACCCTGATTGCCGATGAAATGAATTTCGGTAACAGGCTGAATGCGCAGACGCAAAACGATATCGTGATTAAACCGCTGAATGAACCGACGACGATCGGGCTGGGCGGCGGTGCGGGCACGCTTAATCTCACCGATGCCGAGCTGTCTTATGTGCATGCGGATATTGACGGCGATGGCACCGGCGCACTGATTATCGGCGATAGCAGCGATGCATCCGGGGTGATGACCGTCAGCAGTTGGGATATCAGCGGGCAGACGTATGATGTCGAATTGCATGGCGGGTCGCTGGCCTATGGTGCGGGCGACATCATCTGGAATGGTTCTAATTCGCTGCTGCTGCACAGCCGCACGGCGCCACTCGATATCACGCAAAACTTCAATAAGACGGTGGCGGATGTCGGTGGCGATACACGCCTGACATTCAAATCGGAAGGATCGGTGGTCAATCCGGGCGGCTTCGATGTCTCGTCCACCAACGGTACGCTGGACGTGGTGGTGTGGTCGGATGCCGGTGGTAATGAAAATGGTGCGGTGGCTCTGAGTGACATGGCGGTGAATACCAACGGCGGCGACTTCGTGGTCACTGGCGGTCTGGATGACGGTGCCAATGGCGGCACGGCATCGGACGGTATCGGTGACAGTTTCGCCTGGGGCACGGCCACCGATATTGAAGGGATTCATTTCGACAATGTCGATGTCACGACCGGCGCCGGGAATATCCTGTTACGCGGGCATGGCGATGACGGCGTCGGCATTGCCAATCAGCACGGTGTTTATCTGGAAAGCAGTACCACGCTTTCGACTAACAACGGTGCGATTGATGTGATCGGCACAGGCGGTAACGGTTCCTTCGGCAACCACGGCGTTTACATGATTAATTCCACCAGCAACATCGATACCACCAGCGGTGCGATCACACTGACCGGGCAGGGTGGTGACGGCACCGGCTCCGGTAATATCGGTGTCTATTTGAATGCATCCGGTGCGTTCGGTGTGCGCTCCAGCGGTGCGGGCGCAGGGCTCGGTGACATCACCATTAACGGCACCGGCGGCGACGGATTCGGCACCAATTATGGCGTAGAGATTCGCGGCGGCACCACGATTACTTCCACCGATGCCAACATCGTTGTCAACGGTACGGGCGGCGACGGCGGCTCCACGGAGAATCACGGGATTTACGTGCGCGAAAACTCCACCATCAATTCCGGTGGTGGCGGCGTGGATGCGGCGACCATCACCCTGACCGGCACCAGTGGCGCCGGGGCGGGCGACGATATCGGTATCCTGATTGAGGATTCCTCAACTTCCGTGACCACGGTGGCGGGTGACGTGACCTTCACCGGGACCAGCCAGTCGGCGGGCGGCGATAATAATCACGGTATCAGCTTCGGCACCACCGGTGGTATCACCAGCACCGGCGATGCGGATATTCTGCTGACCGGACAGCGCTCATCGGGGGCGAATTCCCGCGATATTTACGATGGTGCAGGTGCGAACACGATTGGCGGTGGCGGTGCCAGCGGTACCATTACTTTCGACGTTGATAACTGGTCACTGAGCGATGTGAATGTGCAGACCTCAAACGATATCATCATCGATCCGCGTAGCGATAATCTCTCCATCGGCATCAATGGCGGGGCAGGCAGCTTCCAGATTTCTGCGGCTGAGATTGATCTGATGAATGCGGGTGATGACCTCATCATCGGCGATAGTGTGAATCCCGGCGCGATTGACGTGATGGATTGGGATATGAGCGCCGAGCCGTATGATCTCACGCTCTATGGTTCCAGCATCCTTGTCGATAACAGCCTTTCCGGGTTCGATATCGACGGTACCTTTGTTGGTCAGAACGGTAGGCTGAAAGCCGGGTCAGGTGATATCTTCGGTACGGTTGAATTCACCAGTTCGCTTGATATCAGCGGGAAAACGGCGACGTTGACCGCCGGGTATATCGGTAATCCGGCCAACCCGATCGATGAAGTGATGGCCGATCTCATTACGGTGGACGGTAAAATCGGGCCGGATACCTATGACTACACATTTGAAGGATTCCCGATTGGGCGCAAAGGGTCTGGTGTCAATATCGGCGGAGCAGATGAAGGTGGTGATCCGGTGGATGTGGTTGACCCGGTGCTACCAGTTGATCCGTCCACAACCACGCCGCAGACGGGTGGCTCCGGGCCGAATACCGGCAATCCGTTGCTGCCGAATATCAGCGGGATTGTTAGCGGTACACTGGTCAACACGCTGACCGGCTCCATTCTGCTGGGCGGTCAGAGTAACCAGATCGCGAATAATAATACGTCCGCAGGTAACGGACAGCAGGTGGCGTTCGATCCGATCCAATCCGTGCAGAATGCCTATGGTCGCTTGCGTCTGGTGGATTTTGACGAAGAATTGCTGGAAATGCTGGGTTGCGACGATATGAGCGTCGATAGCAGTTGTGAGGCGCTCCGGCAGGAATAAGTCACGCTCCGATTTTAATTCGTCTGTTTTCGAACCCATATCGCTAAATCTGTTTGCGCTGCACCATGCCGGAGCTACAATAAATCTGTCACGAAACTTTAACCAATTGGATGTGCCCTTTCGGGACAGTGTATGCTAGGACTACCGCAAAAAGAGGGAATATGCGGTTATTCAGACGGCAGATCGGGGTAAAGGAAAAGGACGGCACGGCATATAGTTATCTGGAGCGCCTGGACAAGGTGCCGGATACGAAAAGCCTGCCGGATCTGACGCATCCTGTTGTGTTTTTTCTTCCCGGATATCAGACGATTGAGACGGCGGCGGAGAGTCGCAAGACTATCGACCAGAAGACGTCAGTGCTGGAGCGGCGCATGGGCGGGCTGTCGATGTATGACAAAGATACGCAGTTTTACGCGGTTGCCTATTCCGACAATACGCACAAGGTGCTGGTGAAACCGGCGCGGTTTGCCAATGAGCGCAAATGGCTTGAATATTCGCCGATTGCCAAAGAAATCTTCCATTCACCTGATAAGGTTGGGCGGTTTCGTAATATCCTGCTCTATAAAATCTGGCCGAATTATTATGCATCAGGGAATGCGCGGCGTTTCGCTAATGAGTTTATTCTGCCAGCGCTGCATCTGCCGGAAGGCATGCTGGAGTCGTCCGATCTGCCGGGCATCAAGGAAACATTGCGGCATGTGACGCTGATCGGCGACAGTTACGGCGGGATTTTCGCGCAGGAGATTGGTAATTACCTCGACACGGTGCTGAAGAAAAAAGGCGTCAGCGACCCGGAAATGCGCGCGGATGTGTTGCAGTCGATCGTGCTGGTGGCGGTGCCGAGCGTGTTGAAAGACAAGCCGGATCATTTCACCACCATTCACTTTGTCGGCAACAATGATCGCACGCGCGATTTTGTGCGCAATACGAATGGTTCGCCGCGCAAGTTCCGCGCCAAGCTGGGTGAGCTGGTGCAGAATTACCGCCTCACCGAGGGCGAGCGCATGGGGCTGGCGGAAGCGATGGGTGAAAAGCGGGAGTCGCGGCCGTTGCGTCTTGATGTTCACGCTCACGAAGCCAAACTCAGCTTCGATCCGGCGGTGAATTTCGAGCTGAAGGTGACATACCACAAGCCAAAAGGCAAAAAGCAGAAAGACGTCATGCATGTGGCGAATCCGGAATTTCACGACACATTCTCTTATATTACGGCAGCCGGAGAAGAGTATGCCGGGCATATCGACTATCTGGAGCAGGTGTTGCGCAGCGCCATTCACCGTGACACGATGCAGGATGTGTCGGCGGCGGAGTTGCTGGGCGTAGCGCATGCGCCGGAGGTGGCGGCGCTTGATGCCTCGATCCATCGCGGTAGCGGGGTGGCGATGCCGTTGGTGCCTGCCGCTGACAAGGGGCGGGATATCATGCCGGGATAGGGCGGGCTTGTGATGCCCCGTTCTATGCGTTATACCTGAGGCTCACCAATTACGGAGCCTGCATTTATGTCATCGCTTTCGCATCAACTCCCCGGCGCTATGGGCAATCCGCTCGACGACTTATTGCAGCAGGGGTTCCGCCAGATGAATGCGGGCAATCTGTTTCAGGCGGCGCAGATGTTCGACGAGGCCACACGCATTGATCCGGGCAACGTGGATGCCTGGCATATGCGGGCGCTGGTGGCGGCGCAGCAACGTCAGTACGATCAGGCGATTGCGTTGTTTGAGAAAGCGCTGTCGATCAAACCGAATTTTGCCGATGCTTATTTAAATCTTGGGAATGTTTACCGCGAAGCCGGGAAGTTTCCGGAAGCGCTCGGTGCGTATAAGAAAGCCGTGCGGCATGAGCCGGACAATGCATTGTTCCATTGTAATCTCGGCAGCGGGCATCATCAGCTCGGTGAGTATCAGGAAGCGCGCAAAGCCTACGGCAAATCACTTCATCTCGATCCGAACAATGCCGATACCTACTGCAACCTCGCCGTCACCCTGTCGGTGATGGGGGAGAAGGAAGCGAAGGTCGAAGCGTGTGAGAAAGCGTTGGCGTTGCGCCCGTCATACGGGCAGGCGTTTCACCTGTTGGCGCAGGATCGTAAATGGAGCGAGAAGCCGTCGATGTTCGATACGATGGTCGACTATTTCGCTGATACCAGCCTGTCGGTGGATGATCGCATCCATATCGGCTACGGGCTGGGCAAGATCATGGAAGACCTTTGCGACAGCGATGCCGCCTTCGATTATTTCACCCACGCCAATATGATTAAGCGTGAGACCTTTACGCTCGATATTCACCAGAGCGTGAAATTGCTGCGTGAGATACGTACGCAATTCACGCCCGAATGGGCGGCGGCGCATGGCAGTGGCGGGGCGGAGGATGCTGCGCCGGTATTCATCGTCGGCATGCCGCGCTCCGGCACCACGCTGGTGGAGCAGATTCTCAGCCAGCACAGCGAGGTGTTCGGCAGCGGGGAGCGCATGTTCATCTCACAGATTATCCTCGGGGTGGAGCGCGACGCGCATAAGAAATACCCGCATTTTATGCCCAATCTGCCGGATCACGCCTTCAAGGAGCTGGGTGACTATTATATGGGAATGCTCCGGCCGGTGGCCAAAGGAAAGCCGCGATTCATCACCGATAAGCTGCCGGGTAATCTGGCGCATGTCGGGTTTATCAAGACCATCCTGCCGAATGCGAAGATCATCTGTTGCCGCCGCGATGCGCGCGACAACGCCATCTCACTCTATAAGCGTCAGTTCGGTGGATTCGTGCCGTATTCCTACGATCTGTACGAGGCCGGGCATATGATTGGCGCCAGCCTGTCGCTGATGGATTACTGGCTGGAGGTCTTCGGTGCGGAGGATATTCTGGAAGTGTCGTATGAAGATGTCGTCGCCGATGTCGAAACGCAGGCGCGGCGGATGACCGATTTCCTCGGGCTGTCATGGGAAGAGGCGTGCCTCGACTTCCATAAGAATAAGCGGGCGGTGACGACGGCTAGCTACGAACAGGTGCGCAAGCCGATTTATTCCTCTTCCGTCGGCACGTATCAACCGTATGCGGACAAGCTCACCGCGCTGTATTGCGCGCTGGAAGCACACGGGATTAGCTACGAAGACTAGCGGTTGCGAGTGCTGGCAATATCGCTCAGGTTAGGGCTGAAGACGACGGTTGGTTCGTCGGCGCTGTAGTAATTGTCACCGGGTTCTTCCAGATCATAGTTCATAAGAACAGGGCCGGTCAGGAGATTGACGGCGACGACCGCGTGTCCGACTTCTTTGACATTATTATATGCGCTTACAATGGTTACTTCGTCGTCGGTGAAACCCATGGCTACGAGATAACCTGCTTTCACTGAAGCCAGCCCGTCGCAATCATCGTAGAATTTACCGTCCTTGGTGGTGGATAGTACTTCGCGCGGGGACATCATGGTGTTGAGCACACCATATTGCTCCATATCGGTTTTGTATTCGAAGCGGTCGTTAGCATATTCGTTAACGGTCCTTACCAGATCCAGTCGTGTCATCTCAAACGGATTTTCTCTGTGCGTTGCCAGCGCTTCCTGCAGTTCAGGCGGCAATTCTGCTTCCGTGAATGTAAAGCCTTCGGTATCGACGGTCGGAGAGAAATAATTTTCGTCGATAGCATCTGCTTCCTGTGGGTTGATGTCGATGTTCGGCCATAATTCTTTCAGCCATTCATGGCGAGTTTCCAGTGCAAGTTTTTCATCGCGCCACTGGTTTTTATCATCCAGCCAGTTCTGGAAATAGGTGTCCGTGACATCTCCCCATGTATCGAGGTTGGCTTCCAGACGTTCCCTTTCCTCCGGTTGCATCAGGTCGCCGTAATCTTTCAGTAATCCCATATTGAAGAAGCGCAGCTCCATCCGTGCTTCCTGCTCATCGGCAACGAAGCTTTCCCGCTCCTCAAGCAGGCGTTGGAAATTTGGATTATCTAATAATGACATATGCTCCCCTAAACCTTAACGGTATAAGGGATATTTTAACATTTTATTAAGGCAGAGTCATGCTCTTTAGGTTAGCTCAGCTCTTCGATTTGCTGGTCGGTGAGGTTGCCGGGCACCAGCATCACCGGGATCAACAGCGCTTCTCCCATCTGGGTGGACAGCCACGCGATCAGCTTGCCGCGTTTGCCGCCGCCCGGCGTTACGCCCAGCACCAGCATGTTGGCGTCGTAATCCTCGACGGCGGTTTCCAGAATTTGCTCGCCAATCTTGCCTTCCTTCAGCAGGATGGAGGGCATGATGCCCGATATGTCATAGGCTTCCTTGCATAATTCCTGCATCAATTCTTCGGCTTCCTGGCGCATTTCCTCTTTCATTTTGTCGGCGACGGAGAAGAAGGATTCGCTGTTGGCCGGTTCGATGATGTGCAGCACGTCCACCAGCCCGCCGCGCTTTTTGGCCTTGATGCAGGCGAAGCGCAGGGCGACGCGCGAGACTTCTGTGCGGTCGACGCAGACGAGGAATTTGGCAGGGGTATTAAGCCGCTCAGTGGTGCCGATATCGCTGATCACGGCAGTGGGGGGAGTCGTCATCCGGCCCTCCTTGTTTCTGGTACTATACTATAAATCGATGGCATGTAACTACCTATATTTTATGAAAGAGTGTGCTGGCTGCCCAGCCGAATAGCAAGGCGAGCAGTACGGCGACGACGCCGTAAATGGCCGGGTATTCCATAGCGCCAGCGTAGACGAAGGCATCGAAGCCACTTTTATAGACATTGATCGAGGTGGTGTGGGTGCTGACCAGCTCACCCTGTGTGAACAGGTAGATTTCAACCGTGTAGATGCCGCGCGGGGTTTTGTCGGGGAAGGGGATGGTGGTTTTGAACAGTGTCTCCCCGATGAATTCGATCGGGCTAGGCTCCTGATTATACAGGAATTCACCGCGCATGAAGCGTAGCAGGGCGAGCGAGAAGCGGCGGCGCTGTTCCGGGTCACTCAGCGTATCTTCGTAGCCGCTTTCCTTGGGGCCGAGCGGTTCCAGCGCCGCGTCATAGCCGACGCCTAGCGCATCGAAATAGATGCTTTTGCGGATTTCTTCATAGGGGCGGGAAGAGGCCATCGCATAAAAAGCCGGGATAGGGTCGTAGATTTCCTGCGTGCGGTTGACCCAGATGCCCCACACCTTCTCTTTGCGGCGGACGGTGGCTTCGCGTTCCGGGCCGCGCACCACCACCACGATGTCGCCGGGATCGTTGCGGGCGCCGAACAGCATCAGCTCGGTGCCTTTGAAGGCAGTGTGGATGGTGATTTCGTGGCTGGAAATGTCGGCGATCAGCGGTTTGGCGCTGGCGGGCAGGCTGGCCAGCAGGCTGAAGGCTAGCATCAGACAACTATATATAAGGGTGCGGCCGATCATGAGTGCTCTCCCAATGTCACGGAATAGAGGTCACCTGGCGTGGTCAGCAGCGACAGCGCCAGTTTGACGGCGACGCCCAGCACGATCAGCGCCAGCAGGCCGCGCAGATATTCGGTCTTGAGGCGGGTGGCGAGGCGGATGCCCACCTGCGCGCCGATCACCGAGCCGGTCAGCAATAGCAGCGCCAGCATGACGTCGACCGTCTGTGTATTAATGGCGTGCAGGATGGTGACGTTGGCAGTGACGAAAATGACCTGAAACAGCGAGGTGCCGATGACCACCGAGGTCGGCATGCCGAGAATATAAATCATGGCCGGGATCATGAAGAAGCCGCCGCCGATTCCCATGATGGAGACCAGTATGCCGACGATAAAGCCGATCACCACCGGGGTAACGGCGCTGATATGGAGGTCAGAACGCTCAAAATGTATCTTAAATGGCAATAATTGTATCCATTTCTTGCGTCTTGGGCCACCTAACCCCTTTTTTCGCTTCTTTTTGAACTCAAAAACGCTGTTTAGGCTCTCATAGGCCATCATTCCGCCGATTAAGGTCAGGAATCCGACGTATGACAGGGAAATCACCAGGTCAATCTGTCCCAGTTTCTTGAGCAGGGTGAAGATCCAGACACCGACGCTGGAGCCGGCCAGACCGCCGAGCAAAAGTAGTGTACCCATCTGAAAATCAACATTTTTTTTGCGCCAATGGGTGAGGAATCCGGAGGCGGAGGCGGCGATGATCTGGTTGGAGGTGGAGGCCACGGCGACCGCGGGCGGTACGCCGATGAAGATCAGTAGCGGGGTGAGCAGGAAGCCGCCGCCGATGCCGAACATGCCGGAGAGGATGCCTGCGGCACCGCCTAGCCCTAAAATCAATATAATATCAACGGATAGCTCGGCAATGGGTAGGTAAATCTGCATTGCCCTGGCCCTGACTCCCTACTGATATTGTTGCAGTTGGTTGTCGATACGTTCCTGCAATGCGCGGTCGAGCTTATACACCAGAGTGCGGGTGATTTCCGCATACAGTGCGTCGCGGGCATCGAGGCTGGTGCCTTCCAGCAATTCGCGTTCCACTGAAATCGTGGCGCTGACATAGGCTTCCGGCAGGGCGCCGCGATCACCATAAATACGCAGCTCGACACTGACGGCGGCGTTATAATGTTCGCTTGGCTCCTTGGTCAGGGCGCCTTTGATACCTTTTTTGGTCTCCAGCGCGCGCTCATAGACATGGGCGTCGTGGATCACCACTTCCAGCAGGCGACGCTGGCCATGCGCGCGCAGGCGGTCACGTACCCAGATCTTCACGCCTTCCAGTGGCGGGGTCGGGAAATACTGCTCGACATGCGGCTTGCTGTGGTCGGGCGTGTAGGCATTCACAATGCGAATATCCTTCACATTGAGGGAGATGACCGGTTTATCGTGGAAGCTTGGCGGTGATAAATCATAGCGTATCTGCGGTTGGCAAGCCGTTAGCAGCAGTGCGATGGCGGTCAGCGAAACGAATGTGATTCTGCGCATGGTCGTGTTCTTCTTGTTGTCGTGGATTTGCACTGCCCACTATAGTTTAACTGCGGCGGGATGCAATGCTGTATGCGTGTCTCACCGCCGTTCTGTCAGTGGTTGTTGCGGCACTGCATCAGGTGGTTTGATGTAGAGCGGGCTTGGCTGGCGCGGTGATATATCGGAATCTGCCAATAAAAGAAGCTGCTGGGCATTGCTGCTTACATCGTGGATGTATAATTCGTCATGAACGATTGATTCTCCAAGTTCTTTTTGGCTAGTAGCTATTTTGTCTGATGGGGCTATGTGTTCGCTAAGCGTTTCTTTTTTCACCATAGATGCGGGGGTATGTGTGTCGCTGCCGGGTTGAAAACGCTGGATAAAAACCTCCTTGCGACCGGCGGGCAGCAGGGTGGTGAACGGTCGTGTCATGCCCTGGTTTTCAGCGGCATAGGCGATGATATCGAGGGTGGTAAAGCCGAGGACAGGGATGTTCAGCGCATGGCCGATGGCGCGGGCGGCGGCCAGCCCGATGCGCAGGCCAGTGAATCCGCCGGGGCCGACATTGGTGATGATCCTGCCAAGTTCCTGATAATGTGTCTGTTGTTGTTCGAGCAATGCCTCGATCCAGGCGTTGGTGTGGCTGGCCTGCAATTGCCGGTCTTCCTCATAGCGATGGGCGACGCACACGCCGTCCCGCCCCAGCGCCAGGCTGGTGCAGCCCAGTGCGGTGTCGATGGCGAGTGTATAGGGGTGCGTTGCATGCATGCACGCTCTCTAGCCTATTCGTGGGGTTAGTGCAATGCGTGTCTTTTATGTTGGTGCTATGAACTATTATAAATCATATGATTAATGCCTAATAATGGCTATAGTAGCTACTTTATGGATCGGGTTTGTGGCGTTAAAACAACAGCAAAAAAATGCAATTTTTTCGTGGAAAAAAGTGTCTATTTTAGCTATGACAGGGCACAGAAATGGGGCAAACCCAGTCGATATAACACGCAACAATATCAGGTAAGCATATGAAATCCGTAGCAGCAAAAGAGGCAAAGAACCGGTTTGGCGCATTGCTGGACATGGCGCAACGTGAGCCGGTGGTGATTCAGAAGAATGGGCGCGAGGTCGCGGTGTTGATGTCGATGACCGATTATGAGCGTTTCGAGGCCGTGGAAGAAGAGTTCTGGGGCAATAAATAACATTAGAACAATCTATTAGCGTTTCCTGAATGGGCGGGCGATGAGTAAGAAAATCTATATCAAGACCTATGGCTGCCAGATGAATGTCTATGATTCGGTGCGTATGGCCGATGTGATGGCGCCGGAAGGCTACACTGAGACCGATGTAATAGATGACGCAGATCTGGTGGTGCTCAATACCTGCCATATCCGCGAGAAAGCGGCGGAGAAAGTCTATTCGGAGCTGGGGCGGATTCGTCAGTTGCAGGATAAGCGCCGGGCGGGCGGTCAGGAGATGCTGATCGCGGTGGGCGGCTGCGTCGGGCAGGCGGAAGGCGAGGAGATCATGCGGCGGGCGCCGTATGTCGATATCGTCATGGGCTCGCAGGCCTACCATGAACTGCCGCGGCTGGTGCGCGACGCTGGCGGGAAAGGGCAGGCGCTGGCGCTTGATTTCCCGGAAGTGCAGAAATTCGACCTGCTGCCGGAGCAGACCGGGGCGCAGGGGCCGACGGCGTTTGTGGCGGTACAGGAAGGTTGCGATAAATTCTGTACCTTCTGCGTGGTGCCGTATACGCGCGGCGCGGAATATTCGCGTCCGGTGGCGGATGTGGTGCGCGAGGTGACAGCGCTGGTAGAGGAGCAGGGAGCGATTGAAATTTCTCTTCTTGGTCAGAATGTTAATGCCTATCACGGTGTCGATGCCGGGGGAAAAGTAGCTGATTTAGCTACTTTGATCGAAAAACTCTCGCTTATCAATGGTCTGGAGCGCATTCGCTACACCACTTCGCATCCCAATGATATGACCGACCGGCTGATCGATGCGCATGGGTCGATTGCCACATTGATGCCGTATCTGCATCTGCCGATTCAGGCCGGCTCGGACCGGGTGCTCAAGGCGATGAACCGCAAGCATACGGCGGCGGCGTATATCGATATCGTCGAGCGGCTGCGTAAGGCGCGCCCGGATATCGCCTTTTCCGGTGACTTTATCGTCGGGTTTCCCGGTGAAACGGAGGCGGATTTCGAGGAAACGATGCGGGTGGAGACGGTGTCCTATGCCTCGGCCTATTCCTTTAAATATTCTCCGCGCCCCGGCACCCCGGCGGCGGAGCGTGAGCAGGTGGCGGCAGCGGCCAAGGCCGAACGGCTGGAGCGCCTGCAATCTCTGTTGCACCGCCAGCAGGTTTCGTTTAACGCGCGTTCAGTAGGGCAGCGCATGGGCGTGATTTTCGACCGCAAAGGCCGCCATGACGGGCAGATGGTCGGGCGCAGCCCGTATATGCAGGCGGTACATGTGTTGGATGCGGCCGGGCTTTATGGTACATTGGTGGAGGTCGAGATTACTGCCGCCAGCGGTAACAGCCTGACGGGGAGTTTGCTGACGCAGGCAGCGGCCTGATATAATAAGAATAAAAGAGGGCAGGATATGAAGTGGAAGGGCAGGCGGCAAAGCTGCAATGTTATAGATAAACGCATGGAACTGGATTTTGAATTGTTCGATGAATGTACGCTTAAGCGATTGAAGGATGTTGCTTCCTCTCTGGGGGCCTGGGTAGGGCTCGGTACGTCCGAGGATGTGTCGGCTTATGGGAATGTTCCGAAGTTTCCTCTACCTGATTTGGAGACACGTGATTCTGATACCTATGTGCCGGGCACGCCATTACCACTACCGCCGCGCAATGATGGTCGGACTCGCTAGTTGCGGCACGCTCGTCTTTTTAGTTCACCTCCGCGCATTGGCCTGCTACAGTAGGTCTATCAGGAACAGCAGGAAAGATCCCCGCGCTTATGCCCCGCAAAGCTAACGCCAAGAAAGCCCCGCACTCCACGAATATCTTTTTCGAAAATAACGACTTGCTGCCGATGCTGTATGGCGACGGCGACGCGCATCTGAAAAAGCTGGAAAGCATGCTCGATGTCGAGGTGGTGCCGCACGGGAATATGGTGTCGGTGAGCGGTAACAAGCGTGACGTGGTGATCAGTGAGCGCATCTTGATGCAGCTCTACGACCAGATTGAAAGCGGCGTGGATGTGACCGAGGCCGAGGTGGCGGCGGCGATCCGCATGGCGCCTCCGGTGACGGATGCCGAGGTGGAGGAAAAGCCGAAACGCAAGGCCAAGGCAGCGCAGAAGCGTGAGACCGGCGGCGACGTGGTCATCAAAACGATGAAGAAGACCATCCGTCCGTATTCGCATATGCAGGCCAATTACATTCGCTCGCTCTATGACAGTGATCTGGTGTTTGCGCTCGGCCCGGCGGGGACGGGCAAGACCTATATCGCGATGGCGATGGCGATCTATATGTTTCTCAATAAGAAAGTGGAGCGCATCGTGCTGTCGCGCCCGGCGGTGGAGGCTGGCGAGAAGCTGGGTTTTCTGCCCGGCGACGTGAAGGAAAAGATCGATCCGTTCCTGCGGCCGCTCTACGACGCGCTGTTCGACATGATGCCGTCCGAGCGGGTGGTGCAGATGAGTGAAACCGGCGAGATCGAGGTGGCGCCGCTGGCATTCATGCGCGGGCGGACGATCAGTAATGCCTTTGTGATTCTCGATGAGGCGCAGAATACGACCCCGACGCAGATGAAGATGTTCCTGACGCGATTGGGAGAAAATTCCCGCATGGTGATTACCGGCGATCTGACGCAGGTCGATCTGCCGAAGGATGTGAAATCGGGTCTGCGCGACTCGGTGCGCAAGATTGAGCATATTGAGGGGATCGACGTGATCCGCTTCTCTGACGGTGACGTGGTGCGGCATCCGCTGCAGCGTCGATCGTCAAGGCCTATAACGATTGGGATAACGGGGTGCGCCCCACGGCTGAGGCGGCGGAAGAGGATGAGTCGTCGGAATAGTATGGAGCCTGTGCGGATGATGGCAGCGGCAGCCAGTGATAGTGAGATAGAGGTGGTCGTCAGCATACACGATAAGCGATGGCAGACGGTGTTCGAGGATGCCGAATCTGTGGTGACGCAGTATGTGCAGACATTGCTCGAGACGCTGCACGATCTGGACCGGGCGGAGCTGGCCGTCGTGCTGACCGATGATAAGGAAATCGCGGTGCTCAATGAGACCTATCGCGGCAAGGCGAAGCCGACCAATGTGCTGTCCTTTCCGGCGGGGGAGGAGACGCACGAGATTCCCGGCCTGCCGCTGGTGCTGGGGGATGTGATCCTCAGTTATGACACGATCTGCCGGGAGGCGGAGGAGCAGGGCAAGTCGGCGAAAGACCATGCGGTGCATATGATGACGCACGGGGTGTTGCACCTGCTGGGTTATGACCATGAGAGCGAGGCCGATGCGGAGGTAATGGAATCCGAGGAGATTCGACTGCTGGCGGAATGGGGTATCCCGAACCCTTACGTAATTCATTAATGACGACGCGGACACGAAGTTATGAACCAGACATTGTTTGACGATTCCGACGATACCGCACCATCGATCAGCGGCGGCCAGCTCCGGGAAGAGCAGCGGTCGCCTTCCGGTGGGGTTGTGAAATGG
>JAUIJX010000016.1 GCA_030430795.1 Alphaproteobacteria bacterium
CGCCACCAATGTGCCGGGTGTGTTCGCGGCGGGCGATGTGCAGGACAAAACCTTCCGTCAGGCGGTGACAGCGGCAGGCACTGGATGCATGGCGGCACTGGAGGCAGACCGGTTCCTGGCCGAACATGGCCAATCATAGCCGATAAATCGCTTCACATTTCAGAAGCTTCCTGCTATGCATTAGACGCATAGAGGGAGCAGTCATATGATCGACTGGGACAAGTTGCGCGTCTTTTATTCGGTCGCGCAACACAAGAACATCACCAAATCGGCCGCGGAACTGCGTCTGAACCAGTCATCGGTCAGCCGCCAGATCGCCGCGCTTGAGGAGCAACTCAAAACCCCGCTCTTCCACCGCCGCCCGCGTGGTCTGCTGCTCACCGAACAGGGTGAATTACTGCTCAGCACCGTCTCCGACTTTTTCCAAAAGCTCAACGCCACCGAAAACGCACTGCTCGAATTGGAAGAAAAACCGCGCGGGGAGTTCCGCGTCAGCATCCCCGTCGCCATCGGGACGGTATGGATGGTGCCGATGATCAAGGAATTCATGCAGCTCTATAAGGATGTGCGCCTGCAATTGATCGTGGAAGACCGCGAAAGCGATCTCTCCATGCGTGAGGCCGATGCTGCCGTGCGCTTCTACCCGTCCAAACAGCCCGACCTCATCCAGCGCCAGATCTTCACCCTGCACAGCGCTGTCTACGCCTCTAATGATTATCTGCGCAAGCGCGGCACACCGAAGCGGCTGGAGGATTTAAAAGACCACACGCTCATCGCCTATGCCGAGGGCGTGCAGCCGCCGTTCCAGGACGTCAACTGGCTCTACCGCCACGCTGAGAAAGAAGGGGTGCGGCTGGAGCCGACCCTCTCCATCAACAGCCTCTACGGGATGCTCCGCGCTGTCAAAAGCGGCATCGGCATCGCGCCGCTGCCGGACTACATGGTCGAGCGCGCTCGCCGCGTTAGTCGTATTCTGGATGATATCGAAGGTCCCACCATTGAGGGCTATTTCGTCTACCCGGCGGATATGAAAAACTCCAAGCGCGTCCGCGCCTTCTTTAACTTCATGATCCGCAAAATCGCCGAAGCCAGATTCTAGCTAAGCCAACGCCGCGCACGCTTTCTTAATACGCGCGCAGGCTTCCGTCAGCGCATCCTCGGAGGTCGCGTAGGAAATGCGGAAATACCCGTCCAGCCCGAACGCCTCGCCCATCACCGCTGCCACCAGCGCTTCTTCCAGCAGATACGCGCAGAAATCGGTGCTATTGGCGATCACCGTGCCGCCCGGCGTTTTCTTGCCGAACAATTCACTGCAATTCGGGAACACGTAGAACGCGCCGTTCGGCGTGCCGCAACTGATTCCCGGAATATCGTTGAGCAGCTCCACCACCATGTCGCGGCGCGTGGCGAAAGCCTTCAGCCAGTCGCTGAGGAATCCGTGATCGCCGTTCAGTGCCTCCACCGAGGCAGCCTGACTGATCGAGCAAGGGTTGGACGTGCTATGCGACTGCACATCGCCGATCGCTTTAATCACCGCCGCAGGCCCGGCGGCATAGCCGATCCGCCACCCGGTCATGGAGTACGCTTTGGACACCCCGTTGACGGTCAGGATACGATCCTGCAGCCCCGGCACCACCGTTGCCAGCGTCGCGAATTCAAACCCGTCATAGACCAGATACTCATAAATATCGTCGGACAGGATCATCACTTGTGGGTGCTTCAGCAACACCTCACCCAGCGCTTTGAGTTCCTCTTTCGTATAGGCTCCGCCCGTCGGATTGGACGGAGAGTTGAGAATCAGCCAGCGCGTATTGTCGGTGATCGCGTCTTCCAGCTGTTGTGGTGTCAGCTTGAACCCGGCGTCTTCACCGCAAGACACAATCACAGATGTGCCTTCCGCCACCGCCACCATATCCGGGTAGGACACCCAGTACGGCGCCGGGATAATCACTTCATCCCCGGCATTGAGCGTTGCCAGCATGGCGTTGAAAATCACTTGCTTCGCGCCGCAGCCGACCACGATCTGATTGCGCTCAAAGCTCAGCCCGTTATCGCGTTTGAATTTGGTGATGATCGCATCTTTCAGCGCGGGCGTGCCGGTCACCGGCGTATATTTGGTCATGCCCTTCTCGATCGCCGCAATCCCTGCCTGCTTGATATGATCCGGCGTATCGAAATCCGGTTCCCCGGCGCCGAGGCCGATGACGTCTTTCCCGGCGGCTTTCAGTTCGGCGGCTTTGGCGGTCACCGCCATCGTGGGTGAAGGTTGAACGGCAGAGAGCCGTGAAGCGATCTGAGACATAATTATTCCTAGAAATAAGTTACGGAAGCTGTGTTTCTTCTATCGCAACAAGGGTCACATCGGCAACGACAATTTTATCTTTTGGCAGTTGTGCGAACAGCGGATGCGGCTGCACTGCCTGATTAGCCACGATATAATCCGGCGGAATCACCAGATGCCGGGTGCCGCCGACACGCATGCCGAGCAGCCCGCGATCCAGCCCATAGAAAAGATCGTTATTCCCGACCTGCACCACCGTGCGTACACCCGGTGCGTCGATGTCGGAATCATACAGTTTGCTGCCGTCGGTATTCCATACCACCAGCTTGATCTCCACATGATTACCGCAATAGACCAGATCGCCCAGCCCGGAATTAGTGTCGCTGGCACGGAACGGCATATGCGTCGGATCGGCCAGTGGTGAGACGTCCTGCATCTGAATTTTAAACCGGATCACATCGGTGGCTTTCAGGCCTTTTTCGCGCATGGCGTCTTCTGACATAAAATAATTGGCGGGCACTTGAATTTCGCGCACCCCGCCTTTTTGCATGCCCGTCACCCCGGCCACCCACGGCATCGTGCTGTTCAGTGTGCCGACCTTCACCGACACTGGCGTATCGGCGGAAACTTCCTCGTAAGCGCTGCCGTCCGGCCATATGCCACTGACGGTCACATCGGCGGTCTGCCCACATTTGGCGGTGTCGCCAATCCCGGCAATCTCACCGGTAATCTTGATATTCGGATCAAAAATATCAGGTGTAGTATCGGCTTGCTTGGCGGCACGGGTTTGCAGGGAATCACTGGAGCCAATATCGGTGCGCGGATGCGTCTTCCCGGTGAAATGGGCATAGATGGCATAGCCGATAAAGATAAACACCATCCATTTCAACCATCCCGGATTGCCGACATTCTTGGCCATATTATTCCCCTGTCGTTAGCGCTTACACGTTGAAGCGGAAATGGAAGACGTCCCCATCTTTCACCGGATATTCCTTGCCTTCCAGGCGCAGCTTACCGGCCTCCTTCGCTCCATTCTCGCCATTATGCGCCACGTAATCGTCATACGCAATGGTTTCTGCCCGGATAAAGCCTTTCTCGAAATCGGTATGAATCACTCCGGCGGCTTCCGGCGCCAGCGCACCGTTATGCACCGTCCATGCGCGCGCCTCTTTCGGGCCGACGGTAAAGAAGGTAATCAGCTCCAGCAGCCCGTAGCCTGTGCGGATAATCTGCCCCAGCCCGGTTTCTTCCAGCCCCAGCGCTTCGAGAAATTCCTGCTGCTCTTCGGCGGACTCCAGCCCGGCCACTTCCGCTTCGATCTTGGCGGAAATAATCACCGACGGCACCCCCTTGGCGCGTGCCCCTTCCTGTGCTTTGGCGGAAAGCGCATTACCGCTGGCCGCACTGTCTTCATCGACATTGCACACCACCATCACCGGCTTGGAGGTCAGCAATTGTAATTGTTTAAACAGTTTCTTCTCCGCCGGATCGCTCAGTTCCAGCATGCGGGCGGGGTGTCCGTCACTCACCAGCGTCAGTGCTTTTTCCACCATCTCGGCCAGCGCCTTGGCGTCTTTATCGCCGCCGCGCACTTTCTTCACCAGCCCTTCTTTGCGTTTCTCCAGACTCTCCAGATCGGCGAGGATCAGCTCGGTCTCGATAATCTCCCAGTCGCGCAGCGGGTCGACCGAACCCTCCACATGCGTGATATTGCCGTCTTCGAAACAGCGCAGCATATAGACGATCGCATCCACCTCGCGGATATTGGCGAGGAACTGGTTGCCGAGCCCTTCGCCCTTGCTGGCGCCTTTCACCAGCCCGGCAATGTCGACAAATTCCAGCTGCGTCGGGATAATCTCAGCAGAACCGGCCAGCTTTGCCAGCCCGTCCAGCCGCTTGTCCGGGACGCCGACCTTGCCGATATTCGGCTCAATCGTACAGAACGGGTAGTTGGCTGCCTCGGCCTGCTGTGTTTTGAGCAGTGCATTAAACAGCGTCGATTTCCCGACATTCGGCAGCCCGACAATCCCGCATGAAAATCCCATAGTTTATTCGTCCTTTACTGGTTTGGCGTCGCCCAGATCGCGCGCCATATTGGTCATCATTCGCTCCGCATCGCCATCCAACAGCAATGCGATATGCCGGGTCATACTCTGAATCACCGACGCAAACAATGGCATTTCGTCTTTGGCGAAGGCGTGCAGCACATAACCTGTCACCCGTGCCTTGTCGCCGGGGTGCCCGATGCCGACACGCACCCGCATGAAATCATTACCCAAATGCTGGTCGATATCCTTGATACCGTTATGCCCGCCGCTGCCGCCGCCCAGTTTCACGCGCACCTTGCCGGGGGCGAGATCCAGTTCATCGTAAATCACGATCACCTGTTCGTTGGGAATTTTATAATAGCGCGCGGCCTCGGCCACCGACTGGCCGGACTTGTTCATGAAGGTCATAGGCTTGAGAAGCAGCACATCGTCGGTGTCGATGCGGCCCTTGCTGCACAGCCCCTGATGCTTGGAGGAAAAAGGAGCGAATCTGTGAGCCTCGGCCAGCGCGTCAACTGCCATGAACCCGACATTATGTCGGTGGTCGGCATACTCGTCGCCGGGATTTCCGAGGCCTGCAATCAGGAACATGCGAAAACGGCGGCACCCACGCCGGGGTGCCGTTCAGCCCGTATGCTTATTCGGAATCGGAAGCGGCAGCGGACTCTTCGCCTTCTGCTGCTTCGCCTTCTTCACCCTCGGACTCAGCCGTTTCAGCCTGTTTAGCGCGGCCTGCGATGGTGGCGATGGTAAAGTCGCGGTCACTAATGGCAGGGCGTACGCCTTCCGGCAGTGTGATTTCGGAGATGTGCTTGCTGTCGCCGATATTGGCGTCCAGAATATCCACTTCAATCGCATCAGGAATATTGTTGATGTTACACACCAGTTCCACCTCGTGGCGAACCACGTTCAGCGCGCCGCCGCGTTTGATACCCACGCAACGCTCCTGATTGATGAAACGAACCGGAACCCACACATTGATTTCGGATTTTTCGTCCACGCGCAGGAAGTCGGCATGCTCGATCCGGTCGGTCACCGGGTGCAGTTGCAGCTGCTTCGGCAGGGCCAGGAACTCGTCCTTACCAACCTTGATGGTGACGATTTTACTGTAGAAACCACCCTTCAGATACTCGAGCTTCAGCGCTTTCTCTTCCAGCGAGAAATCAACATTGCTCATGCCTTTCCCGTAAATAATGGCAGGGATACGACCTCCGCGACGTGCTGCACGTGCGGCGCCTTTCCCTTTTTCTGTGCGGTCTTCCGCGTCAAATTGGATTGCTGTTTTCATGATGTCGCTCCTTTATTACCAATAAGTTCGTACGGCCCGCCGTCTTGCAGCAGGCTTGAAATAGATGTTTCCTCGGTCACCCGGCGCACGGCTTCGGCCAGCAGCGGGGCGATGGAGACACAACGGATTTTCTCGGCGGAATGAATGGCATCGTTACCTTCGATACTGTCGGTAATCACCAGTTCTTTCAGTGCGGATTTGGCGATCCGCTCCAGCGCCGGACCGGACAACACGCCGTGCGTTGCGTATGCGGAAACGCTGGCCGCGCCTTCATCCATCAACGCCTGCGCGGCGTTACAGATGGTGCCGGCGGAATCGACGATATCGTCGAACAGGATACAGTGACGGCCATCGACCTCACCGATAATATTCATCACTTCGGCCACACCGGCTTTTTCGCGGCGCTTATCCACGATGGCCAGATCGGCGTCCAGACGTTTGGCCAGCGCGCGGGCGCGAACCACCCCGCCGACATCCGGCGATACGATCACCAGCCCTTCGGTTTCATAATGCTCTTTGATATCTTCGGCGATCACCGGGGAAGCGAACACGTGATCCACCGGAATATCGAAGAAACCCTGAATTTGTCCGGCATGCAGATCAAGCGCCAATACGCGGTCGGCACCGGCGGATTCGATCAAATTGGCCACCAGCCGCGCCGAAATCGGGGTGCGCGGGCCGGGCTTGCGGTCCTGGCGCGCATAGCCGTAATACGGGATCACCGTGGTGACGCGCTTGGCCGAAGCACGTTTCAGCGCATCTAGAATAATCAGCAATTCCATAATGTTGTCATTGGCGGGATAGGAGGTGGATTGAATCACGAACACGTCCTGTCCGCGCATATTCTCTAAGATTTCGACAAAGATCTCCTTATCGACGAATATTCGCCTCCGCCAGACTGGTGCCGAGGTATGATGCCATCGACTCCGCCAAAGGAAGATTGCTGTTGCCTGCCAGTAATTTCATCTCACTGCCCTGTTAATCCCATCATATATGCTCGGCGCGCGGGAATTTTCATTTTTATAAATCAAAGGGTTATAAATCACCCCGACCCCTTAATCGCCAAAGCGGGTCGGCAATCTAACCTAAGAAGCACCAAAAGTAAACGGTATAGTTTGTTTTTCCAGCATTTTTCTGCGTGCATCGGGCAATAAAATGATTAGGATGCACGCATGTCAGAACAAGCAACGATCAAAACGGCATTGATTACCGGCGCGGCGCGGCGCATTGGGCGTGAGATGGCTCTGGCGCTGGCCGCGGATGGCTGGGATATCGCCCTGCATTACCATACGTCTGAGCAGGAGGTGGTGGAAACAGCCGGAATGATTGAGCATATGGGCTGCCGCACCGTCACGCTGCAGGCGGATCTGGCGGTGGCGTCGGATGTTTCTACCCTGCTCAGCCGTGCCACCGATGCGCTGGGCGCCATCACCTGCCTGATCCATAACGCTTCGCTGTTTGAAAAGGACAACCTCCTGCAATTCACTGACAAGCACTGGCAGCGCCACATGGCGATCAATGCCGAAGCGCCGCTGCACCTCACCCGTGATTTTGTCACCCTGTTGCCACCGGGCGAACCGGGGCAGGTTATCTGCCTGCTGGACGGCATGCAGGGCTGGAGTGTGTCGCCGCATTTTCTATCCTACAGCCTCAGCAAATTGACCTTGGCCAACGCCGTGGAATTGCTGGCGGCGGAGCTGGCGCCGCAAATTCGTATCAACGGTATTGCACTCGGAGCCACGCTTCCCGGCCCATCCGATGGCGACGACGTATTTGAGCGTCTGGCCGCCATCAGCCCGCTGCAGCGCCACGGTGACGTGTCCGAAGTCATCGCTGCCATGCGTTTTCTGCTATCTGCGCATGGTATGACCGGCCAGATTCTCGATATCAGTAACGGTATGGGCCTGCCCCGCCGCCATGCTTCTGTCCGGGCGTCCAACGAATCATAATAGATAGTGAATTGAAAAAACTGCATTTTGCTTTCAAGTGAGTTGTGCACAGAACCGCTGCATGCGCCAATTGCATGGCTGCATAGGTTGCGATGCAAAATAGAACAGGTCATATCATGGGATAATGACTGGATAATTCATAAAAAACAGAGCAATAATATATATGCCTAAAAAATAGGCAAAGAGCAAAAAATCATTGTAACAAATTCTCTTAACGGAAACCTGATGTTTTTCCCACAAAGTTATCCACAGGATCAGTGGATGAAAAATCCCGATACTTGCCAACTGGCTATGCAGCGGGATAAGTCTTAGGCATGAGCTCTTCTGATCCACAAAAAGGCGCCGCCTATATTAAGGCGTTTGCCAGCCGCCTTGGCACCCAGCCCGGCGTCTACCGCATGATCGATGCGGCGGGCAAAGTGCTGTATGTCGGCAAGGCGCGCAATCTGAAAAATCGTGTCAGCAGTTACGCCACCCGCGGCAGCCATTCCAATCGCATCATGGCGATGATCGCGCAGACGGCGGAAATGGAGGTCATCACCACCCGCAGCGAGGCCGAGGCATTACTGCTGGAAGCCAGCCTGATCAAGCAACTCGGCCCGGTCTATAATATCCTGCTCAAGGACGACAAATCCTACCCCTATATACGTGTCACCACCGGCCATGATTTCCCGCGCATTGAAAAACATCGCGGCAAACAGAAAAAAGGGGAACTGTATTTCGGCCCGTTTGCATCGGTCGGCGCGGTCAACCAAACGCTGGCGGTGTTGCAGAAAGCCTTTTTATTGCGCCCGTGTTCGGACAGCATCTTCAAACACCGCACGCGTCCCTGCCTGCAATACCAGATCAAACGCTGCTCCGCCCCCTGCGTTGACTATATCGGCAAGGAGGATTACGCCGCGTTGGTGGCTGAGGCGGCGGAGTTTCTCTCCGGCAAAAGCCGTGCCGTGCAGGAGGAATTACTCACGCGCATGCAGCAGGCCAGCGAGGCGCAGGATTACGAAAAAGCCGCCATGTTCCGTGACCGTATCCGCGCATTGACGCAGGTACAGCAGGAACAGGGCATCGCCACCGGCGGCCTCACCGATGCTGACGTCATCGCCGTGCATGTGCAGGAAGGCCGTGCTTGTGTGGAAGTATTCTTCTATCGTGGCGGCCAGCCTTTCGGCAACCGCGCTTATTTCCCGCAGGTGGGGGCGGAGCAATCCGCCGCTGAGATTCTCTCGGCCTTCATCGGCCAGTTTTACCAAAATCAGACACCGCCCAGAGAACTCTATGTTAGCGAGAAGATGGAGGATCGGTTGCTGCTGGAAGAAGCCTTTGCGCTCTACGCCGACCACACTGTCAGCATCACCCAGCCGCAGCGCGGCGATAAGAAGAAGCTGATCGAACAGGTGCGCGCCAATGCCGAGAACGCACTCAACATGCGCATCGCCGAGCGCACGCATGAGCAGAAACATCTGAAAGCTGTCGGCAAACTCTTTGGCCTGTCCGAGCCGCCGTCGCGCATCGAGGTTTACGATAACAGCCATATCAGCGGCACCCATGCAGTTGGCGGCATGGTGGTGGCCGGGCCGGAGGGCTTTGAGAAAAACCAGTATCGCCGCTTCACCATCCGCCGCCAGGAACTGGCGCCCGGCGATGATTACGGCATGCTGCGCGAGGTCATGACCCGCCGCCTGACCCGCCTGCAGAAAGAAGACCCTGACCGTACGCAGGGCAACTGGCCGGATCTCATGCTGATCGACGGCGGCAAGGGGCAATTAAGCGCCGTGCTGGAGGTATTCGAGGAATTGGGCATTGCCGATCTGCCAGTGGTCTGCATCGCCAAAGGCCCGGATCGCAACGCCGGGCGCGAGCAATTCTTCATGCCGGGCAAGCAGTCCTTTCAGATGCCGGTGAATGATCCAACCCTGCATTACTTGCAGCGCCTGCGTGATGAAGTCCACCGTTTCGCCATCACATCCCACCGTATCAAGCGTGCCAACGCCCTGCGCGCCTCGGAGCTGGATCAGATCGAGGGCATCGGTGCCACCCGTAAAAAAGCGCTGTTGCACCACTTCGGTTCCAGCAAAGCGGTCGGTTCCGCCACGCTGGAGGAGCTGGAAAACGTTTCCGGCATCAATAAGAAGGTGGCGCGCATCATTTACGACTATTTTCACGCCTAGCGCCAATCGCCCGGAAAAATCCATATAAAGATATATTTTTCAATGTACTATTTAGATAGCATTTGAGGTAAATCCCACCCATAATTAACGGCGCGTCAACCCATATGACAAACGCGTTACGGTTCGGTGAAAACTGCGTGACAAATAGCGGCCCTCTATTGAGAGGACACCCCGTCTTCGGTATCATGAGTTTATAAGGTTCAACAAACCAGATGAAATGAACGGGAAAACATATGAACGCTGCAAACCACGATTTAGTATTTCATACAGTTGATGCAATTTCGGCTATGCCGGCAGACTTACCGGAGAAATTTGCTCAAACAGCCGGACTGGATGGAATCGTGCGGACTAATGATCTGGGAATTACAGGAATGCCAGCGAATATTGCAGCACTTCTGGAGAGATCTCGCGCAGCATATGAAGCAGAACAGGTATCGCGAGCAGGTATCGGTGGCATGCAACAAGTGTCACTTGAAGATACGGAAAGAGGCACCAGTTTCACCAGCCGGATTGATACGAGCCGTGGAGACGACATCGGACGCGGCTAGTGCCTGAAATTCCACAAAACCCTGCAATTATTGGCATTCTCTTTGCCATCATGTATTTGATACTTACTTTTTCTCATATTTTTCTTTATAGTCGTATCCATAGGGAAAAGGCGTGCAACACCGCCTTGGCTTTTTTGCGTGGGTAAATAAGGACACAGATTCAGGCATGACGGACTGGACGACAAAAGCATACAGCAAGAATAGCACGCCGGTGGAAATCGACGAAAAGCTCCTTGATGAAGAAGTGGTGATCCTGATGCAGGGTCGCAATGTCTATGGCGACCAGATTTACTCTTATTTGCAGCTGACGCTGCGTAATCTGCACCGCCTCAAGGATGCGATGGATGCGGACGAACAATTCATGCCGGCCGATTACGGCACGGTGCTGGCGGCTGGTAAAGGCGAGCCGACTGACGAGTTGAGAGCCGAAATGGCCGTCTCACACAATTTGATTGATGTTCCGAAAGAGCGCCAATCCCCGAGCGTGGCTTTCACTCAGCCCGCCATCTGGGACGAAGACTAGCCCCCGATATAACGCTTTATTGCTTCTGGATCATTCGCCAGCACGTCGAATCGCTCATCGCGCTCGAATAAATCACTGAGAAACTCTGGCAATACAGGTGTCGCCCCGCAGGCGGACACCACCGCATCAGGAAATTTCGCCGGATGCGCCGTCGCCAGCGTCACCATCGGTGCGTCCGGATGGCGGCGTGAGAGTTCTGCCGCCTTCACCCCGACCGCCGTATGCGGATCGAGCAATTCGCCGGTTCTGGCGTAGACGTCACGGATCACGGCTTTCGTTGTCTCATCATCGGCGGATGCGCTGCTGAACGCCTCGCACAACGCCGCATGCTGCGCGTCTCCGAGCGTAAACGACTGATTCTGTTTCAGCGATGCCATCAGGCTGAACACCGCATCGGCGTCACCGTCATAGAGATCGAACAGCAGCCGCTCGAAATTACTCGACACCTGAATATCCATGCTCGGGCTGATCGTATGCACCACCCCGTTCATGCTGTACGTCCCGGTCGCCACGCAGCGCGCCAGAATGTCATTGGTATTGGTCGCAATCACCAGATCGGCCACCGGCAGCCCCATGCGCTTGGCCAGCCACCCGGCATAAATATCGCCGAAATTCCCGGTCGGCACGCTGAATGCCACCGCCCGTTGCGGTGCGCCGAGCGCCAGCCCGGCATAAAAATAATACACCACCTGCGCCAGAATCCGCGCCCAGTTGATCGAATTCACCGCCACCAGCCGGTGCTCTTGCTTAAACGCCGCATCCACGAACAGCGTCTTCACGATATGCTGGCAATCGTCAAACGTGCCTTCCAGCGCAATATTATGCACATTGGCATCGTCAATCGTTGTCATCTGACGCCGCTGCACATCGGACACTCGCCCGTTCGGGAACAGAATGTAAATATCCATATTCGGCAGGCCCCGGCATCCGGCAATCGCCGCCGATCCGGTATCCCCGGAAGTCGCGCCCAGCACCACCACTTTCTCGCCGCGCTTCTTCAGAATATGCGCCATCAACTGGCCGAGGAATTGCAGCGCGAAATCCTTAAACGCCAGCGTCGGCCCATGGAATAATTCCAGCACCCATGCCTGCGGCCCCAGCTGTTTCAGCGGTGCAATCGCGCTGTGGCGAAACGGCGCGTAGGCTTTTTCCGTGAGTGTGCGTAACTCGTCATCGCTCAGGCAATCGCCGACAAACGGCTTCACGATGCGGCAGAATAATTCCTCATAGGACAGCGCGGCCATCGCCTCCAGTTCGTCCGCACTGAATTGCGGCAGCGACGTCGGCACATACAGCCCGCCATCTTCCGCCAGGCCGGTCAGCACCACCTCTTCGAAGGATAATTCGGGCGCTTGCCCGCGGGTTGAACGATACTGCACACGCACTCCTTGTTGTTCTTTTAAGCGCCTACCGGTTCAGGTAACGCGCCGTGATATGCTGACGGTACGCCTCGCTTCCCAGAGGTTTGCCCGTCGCGCGTTCCACCAGCTCGGTGGTGGAATATCTGGAGGCATTAGCATGAATATGCTGACGAAGCCAGTCTTTTAGCGGCTGAAATTCGCCCTTTGCCATCTGTGCGGGCAGATCGGGGATGGCCTCGCGCACCGCCGCCATCAGTTGCGCCGCGATCAGTGCGCCGAGCGTATAGGTCGGGAAATAGCCGAACCAGCCTTCCGCCCAGTGAATATCCTGCATACAGCCTTCGCGGTCATTCGCTGGCCGCACACCGAGCAGCGCCTGCTGCATCTCGCCCCACGCATCCGGCAGATCGGCCACCGCCAGTTCGCCCGACAGCATCATCTGCTCCAGCCGGTAGCGCAGAATAATATGCGTCGGGTAGGTCACTTCGTCGGCATTGACGCGGATCATCCCGCGCGACACATGCGTTGACCCGGCATAGAGCGCCGCATCATCGGCATCGATCCCCAGTTGCTCGCGGATAATCGGCGCCGCAAACTGCAGAAACTCACGGCTGCGCGCTACCTGCATCTCAACAAATAGCGACTGGCTCTCATGCACACTCATCCCGCGCGCCTCGCCCACCGGCTGGAACCGCCACGCCTCCGGCAGCTGCATTTCATACAGCGCATGCCCGGTTTCATGCAGCACCGCGAACATGCCTTCCATGAAATCCGCTTCGTCATAGCGTGTGGTGATGCGGATATCGTCATACGCCCCGCCGCAGAACGGATGCGCGCTGAGATCAAGCCGCCCGCGCGTAAAATCGAATCCCACTGCTCGCATCAGCGCTTCGGACAGCGCCTTTTGCTTCGCCGCATCGGCATGCGTGTCGAGTGTCATCGCTGGCTGTGCCTCAATCGTCTGCGCAATTGCATCCGGCAGGAAAGCCTCCAGCTCGCTAAACAGCGTGCCCACCACCTCGCACCGCATACCGGGGTCGAACCCATCCAGCAACGCGTCATAGGCTCCGCAGCCAAGCGCCTCGGATTTCGCCGCCGCCACCTCGCGCATATAGGCCACCGACTGCTCCAGATACGGCATGAATCCTTTGAAATCATTCTCCTGCTTGGCGGTGCGCCAGAACATCTCGCTGCTGGTCGCATGCCGTGTCATCGCCTCCACCAGCGCCTCATCCAGACAAGTCTCATGCAGCCAGCGATGCCGCATCTCGCGCAGATTCGCCTGCTGCCAGTCACCCAGTGCGCTGCTGTCTGCTTCCGCCTCTGCCAGCAGATCGGCCAGCGCGGCATCATTCATCATCCGGTGGGAGAGGGAGGCCAGATACGCTAGCTGATCGCCGCGCATGCTGGCCGCTGCTTCCGGCAGGCAGGTCGCCGCATCCCAATGCAGCACCCCGGCAATACTCTCAGCCACCGCCATCTCACGGAATCGCGCTTCCAGATTGGCGTAGGCACTCATAAGTCGGCAGGTTTCCGATGATAGATGATGAAGATCACCAGCGCTGCCAGCCCGACGGAGAACCAGGTAATCGCATAGCCCAGATGGTCGTTGCGCAGTTTAATCTCACCCGTTGCAGGTACGGGCAACTGGTCGCTTTGTTCGCCGACAATATCGGCATTCACCGGCAGCAAATTCAACCCGCTCTGTGCACGGATGGCATCAAGGTCGCGCCAGAACCAGATATTGCGCTCCGGCTGATGCTGAGGCGTGAAATAGGTGTGGTCACGGTCGGAGCGGATCATAATCAACTCTTTATGCGGCCCGATCACAATGCTGGAAGGCCGGGTAGATGCCTCCTTCTTATCGGTCGGCACCCAGCCGCGATTGAGCAGGATAACGCGCCCGTCCAGCAGTCTGAACGGTGTCAGCACGTGATAACCCAACACCCCGCGGTGATAGCGTGCCGCCAGATGCAGCTCATACGCATTCAGAAATTCGCCTTCCACCAGAATTTTCTCATACGTCAGCGCCTGCAGCGCCTCGTCCGATTCCGGCAGCCCGTCCATTGGTGGCTGGCTGCTGGCTTCCTCGATCGTCTGAATCAGCGCTTCTTTCCACATCAGCCGTTGCACTTGCCAGATGCCGAGCGCCAGCATGATGCTGACCGCACCGATGGTGGTAATCAGAGCAAAGAAAGAAGGTTTTCTACGAAGAATCATCATGACCCATCAACTGATGTTTATATTGCGATGCCAGCAGCATCCCTTTGAATATACGGAGCAGGCCGATCGATGCAATCAGGATAAACGGAATCCATAACACCGCATGCAGCCAGAAGGGCGGCATATATTGAAATTCGACGTAGGCCGCTAGCGCCGTGACCATGAATCCGACAATGGTAATCACAAAAAAGGCCGGGCCGTCACCGTTATCATGTGACTTCAGGTCAAGCTGACAATGCGGGCATGCCTCGACCAGCTCCAGTGGACCGGAGAAAATCTTGCCTTCATTGCAACGTGGGCATAACCCCAGCACGCCGGTTGCATAAAGAGATACGTTGGAAGTGTCGGCCATCCCGAGCGGTGTCTAGCCGCCCCACCAGTAAACGCACACGAACAGGAACAGCCACACCACATCGACAAAGTGCCAGTACCATGCGGCGAATTCCAGCCCCAGATGCCCGTCTTTCGTCAGCGTGCCGCGCGTCGCGCGCACCAGACAGACGGCCAGGAAAATCGTCCCGATAATCACGTGAACGCCGTGGAAACCGGTCGCCATGTAGAAAGCAGAAGCATACACACCGTCGGTGAAACCGAAGGCGGCATGGTGATATTCATATGCCTGCGTTAACGTAAAGAGAACGCCAAGCGCCACGGTGCATGCCAGACCCTGCACTAAACCGCGATTATTACCTTCCAGCAATGCGTGGTGAGCCCAGGTCACGGTTGTGCCGGAGAGCAACAATATCAGCGTATTGATGAACGGCAAATCCCATGCGTCAAAAGTCACAATACCTTCCGGTGGCCAGATACCGGCGAAAATGTCCCACGTGTCTTCCAGCGGTAATCTGGGGAATAAACTGGCATTGAAGAAGGCCCAGAAAAAAGCGGAGAAGAACATGACTTCCGACAGGATGAATAACACCATCCCCATACGCAGGCCACGTTGCACCACTCCAGTGTGATGTTTACCAACGATCCCTTCGCGAATCACGGTCTTCCACCAGGCATACATGCAGGCCAGCACACCGAGAAAACCGGCGATCATAACATATTGTCCCGGCGCATGATCATGCATGAACAGCGCGGCGCCGCCCACCAGCATGAACGCGCAGAGCGATGCCAGCAACGGCAATGGACTTGGATCGACCAGATGATACGGATGACTTTGTTTATGCGCCATGAAAAAACCCTCGCAAAGTAAAGCTACAGACCTCTATTTAGGCTGTTTAGTCTTAAAAAAGGTATAAGACAACGTAATATTGGAAACATCCGCCAGATTCGGGTCGTTTTTGATTTCAGGGTCGATAAAAAACGACACTGGCAGCGTTACTGTTTCATTGGGGTTCAGCCATTGCTCTTCGTAGCAGAAACATTCGATCTTCATAAAATATTCCCCGGCTTTGAACGGCGTCACATTGAATACGGACGTGCCGGAAAGTGGCTCATCGGCCATATTGGTAGCTTCGAAGAATGCCAATTGCTGCTCGCCGATCTTAAACGTCATATCCGTACTCACGGCGTTGAATTTCCACGGTAGTTCCGGGCTGACATCGGCGTTGAAATGCACTGTCATGCTGCGCGCCAGTACTTCTCCCGGCGCACGCTCGGCTTCCTGTGTCGTGCCGCCAAATCCGGTCACCTGACAAAACAGGCGATAGAGCGGCACAGAGGCGTAAGCCAGCATTGCCATACCGGCAGCCAGCATAATCAGGCTGATCCCCAGCGAGACGTTACGGGATGCGGTAGTGCTGGCCATCGCTACCCGCTAAGCCGGACGATGGTGATCCCATAAATCGCAGCGATAAAGCATAGAAGAATAGCGAGCAACAACAGATTTTTTGCCCGTTTCTTGTCATGTATTTCGTGTTGCGGCATCAGCCTTCACTGAATGGAGTTATTTATCGCCGTCTTCTGCATTGCGGCGGATAAAGTCGAGCACCAGCAGTACGAATACGGTGAACAACACACCGAAAATAAAACTGGTTCCCATCAGGTAAATGGTATTAACGCTTCCGTCGACGAACTGGCGGAGCTCTTCGATATCGGAACCACCGATTTCTGTATATGTCTCCGTAGAAACGTCATCGCTGGCGGTCATGGCATCGACGGCCTCGTTTGCTGCGTCAACAGCGTCTTCTTGGGTTACCTCGTCCATAAATATCTCTCCTTGAGTCAAAAAGGGTGTGATTAAACAAACTGCATGCTGCTGTATTTGTCAATAAGTAGCAGAGAAAAAAGCATAAACAGGTACAGAATAGAAAAGCCGAACAGGCGCATACATTGCCCTGGTTCTCCTTCCGCATAGACGATCCACGCGCGCCGCAGAAATTCACCGCCGAGCAGCGTTGCGCCAGCGGCATAGACCCATCCGGATTGCCCGATGATGGATGGCAAAAGCGACACCCCGATCATGGCCAGACTGTAAATCAGAATAGACTGACGTGTTGCATTCGCGCCAGCCGTCACGGGCAACATCGGAACGTTTGCCGCTTTGTAATCATCATGACGATGCAACGCCAGCGCCCAGAAATGGGGCGGTGTCCACAGGAACACGATCAGGAAATACAGCAGCGGATCCCACGCAAACGACGTATCCACTGCCAGCCAGCCAATCATTGCCGGGAACGCGCCTGCCGCACCGCCGATCACGATATTCTGCGGCGTCCGGCGTTTCAGCCACATTGTATAAAAACAGGCGTAAAACAAGATGGCAAAGGCCAGCAGCCCGGCTGCAGCCCAGCCCACGGCCAGACCCATCACCGTCACCGATCCGATGGAAAGGAAAATCCCGAGTGCCAGTACATCATCCGGCACGATCCGGCCCGCGGGCAGCGCCCGTTTTTGTGTCCGGCTCATGATCCCGTCAATGTCGCGGTCATACCACATGTTAATCGCTGCCCCGGCGCCAGAGCCAAGCGCGATACAAATCACTGTGATTGCCTGCAGGAACGGATGCAGCGAACCGGGCGCCATCAGCATGCCCACCATACCGGTGAACACCACCAGCACCATCACGCCGGGCTTCAGCAGACTGAGATAATCGGCAATGGACGATTCGACGGAAGAACCACCGGCATCGCTATGGGCATACGCGGTCATTTACTTGACGCGCGGCAATTCTTCGAACGTGTGGAATTCCGGCGGAGACGGCACCGTCCATTCGATAGTCGTAGCGCCTTCGCCCCACGGGTTCTCGCCAGCCGGCACTTTCGCACGGTAAGCCTGATACACCACATAGAGGAAGAAGATCGCCCCGAACCCGGCAATGTAAGAACCGATAGACGACCAGTAATTCCACCCGGCATACACATCGTTATAATCCGGAATACGGCGCGGCATCCCGGCCAGTCCGAGGAAGTGTTGCGGGAAGAAGGTCAGATTGGTGCCGATGAAGAAAATCCAGAAATGGATTTTACCCAGTGTCTCGTTATAGCGATAGCCGGACATTTTCGGGAACCAGTAATAGAATGCGGTAAACACGCCGAACAGCGCACCGAGCGACATCGCGTAATGGAAATGCGCCACTACGTAATAGGTGTCATGCATCGGGATATCGACGGCAGAGTTTGCCAGCACGATCCCGGTCACACCGCCGACGGTGAACAGGAAGATAAAGCCAATCGCGAACACCATCGGAGTTTTAAAGTCGATGGAGCCGCCCCACATGGTTGCGATCCAGCTGAAAATTTTCACGCCCGTCGGCACTGCGATCACCATCGTCGCCAGCATGTAATAGGCGCGCGTATCGGCGTCCAGCCCGACGGTGAACATATGGTGTGCCCATACGATAAACCCGAGAATACCAATCGCGGACATAGCGTACACCATCCCCAGATAGCCGAACACCGGCTTGCGTGAGAAAGTCGCCACCACTTCACTAATCACGCCGAACGCAGGCACGATCAATACGTAGACTTCCGGATGGCCGAAGAACCAGAACAAATGCTGGAACAGGACCGGGTCACCGCCACCGGCAGGATCAAAGAAGCTGGTGCCGAAGTTACGGTCGGTCAGCAGCATGGTAATCGCACCCCCCAGCACTGGCAACGCCAGCAACAGCAGGAAGGCAGTAATCAGAATCGCCCAGGCGAACAGCGGCATCTTGTGCAGGCTCATGCCCGGCGCACGCATATTGAAAATCGTCACAATGAAGTTGATCGCGCCCAGAATCGACGACGCCCCTGCGAGGTGCAGGGAGAAAATGGCAAGATCCACCGCCATGCCCGGATGCGATGCAGTTTCCGATAATGGTGGATAGACCGTCCAGCCGGTTCCGGCCCCTTCATTGATAAATCCGGCGCCGATCAGACACAGAATCGACGGCACCAGCAGCCAGAAGGAAATGTTATTCATGCGCGGGAAAGCCATGTCCGGCGCCCCGATCATAATCGGCACGAACCAGTTCCCGAATCCGCCGATCAGCGCGGGCATGATCATAA
>JAUIJX010000172.1 GCA_030430795.1 Alphaproteobacteria bacterium
GCGAAGCTCTCGCCACTACCCAATTCCACCGTGGTGGATGCGCGGCGTGTCACGATGGAAGGGATTTGAAACCCGTTGGTCATGATGGCGTTCACGCTGGAAAGTGAACTCACTTCCGGGCTGACCGACAGACTGATTTTCTTCTTCGATAAGACCGTCGGCGTGAAATCGAGACTCACCCCGAACGGACGGAATTTAATTGTCACTTTGTTATCTTCTTCCGACACCGGAATCGGGAACTCACCCCCGGCGAGGAAATTTGCCGTCACGCCGGATTTGGTCGTCAGGTTCGGCTCCGCCAGAATGGTAATCAATCCGTCATCCTCCAGCGCATCGATGATCCCGTTGATATCGACGCTGCCAGTCTGAATCCCGCCAAACAGGCTATTATCATTGGCATTGCGGGTAATCAGGCCGGTTGCGGCGGAGATTATATCTCGCCCGGATGCCAGACCGAACACGAAATTCCCCGTGCTCAGGAGCGACTCCAGATTAATGCCGAAACGCTTCAGTTCGGTACGTGAGACTTCCGCCACCTTCACCATCAGCATCACCTGATCGCTCTGATTGGTATTGAGCATATTCACCACGCCCTGATCGGTCTTGAGAAACGAGCTGGCCAGTTTTTGTACGCGCTCCGCCACATAAGGCGACGCCACATCGCCCTTCAGCACAATGCCGTTATCGGTCGAGGTAAAATTCACCTTCGTTTCCTGCATCGTCTCTTCCAGTGCTTTCTGCAGCTTGGTCAGGTTATGGGTCACCGTGATCGTCGCTTCCAGAATCACACCGTCATTATTATCCACGGCCAGAATGCTGGTCTCACCGACGGCACGCCCGTTGACATAGAGCAGGCTTGGCGATACCACCTGCACGTCGGCAATCGCGTCATCGGCAATCACCACTGAAGTAGCCGGCTGCCCAAGACGGATCAGTTTACCCTTGTTGATTTCGACCGCATATTCCGCATCAGCCCATGCCATCGCCGGAATCAGGGCGAGGCAGAACGCCACCAGTAGAATAAACGGATGCTGTCTGTTGATTTGCTTGCTCACGATGTTCTCTCTCTGTCTGTGTTATCTATTCTGGGTTCAACCCACGCTCTACGGCGCGTAATGGTTGAACTCCAGCTGTTCACGATCCTCGCCGCGGATCACGACCACCTTGGAGGCCGATGAATGGCGCGGGCTGAGGATGTTGCTCACATCACTGTCGCGTGTGAAATTGAAGTGACTCTCAGCCGATGCCAAGGCTGCATCGTCCTCGTCGGTCGCCAGACTGCGCAGGCTTAGTGAAATTTTGCCGAGGTCTTTCGCCACGTTGATTTTCTCTGCCTGTCTTTTGCTGACTTCCAGCGTCACCGTTTTGGCGAGGATGGCCGTATTGGTCGGGTTATCCAGCTGTTGATCCACCGCCAGCACGCGAACATCCTCAATAAAGGTTTCGCTGGCCAGCACCGGCTCAGGGCTGGAATCATCCGTCGCTTCCATTTCCACACTGTGCGTGATGATGAGATCGACACGGTCGCCGGGGAAAATAAACCCGGCATTCCCGGTCGTCGAATCAACGGCAATCGACACGGCGCGCATACCGGCCTTCAATACCGCTGACATAAAACCACCTTCGTTGGATTGCACGAGCACCTGCTCGTTGATCGGCTCCCCTTTCAACATGTGACGACGTGCCACTGCCCCGTTGAATGTTTGGGGATCGACTTTTCCTTCAATCAAAAAAGCATCATTCAGTGAATGCTCCGGCCACTCCATCCACGTCAGATGTTGGTCCGCACGAATAAAGCTGCCCGGCGTAATATCGGTCGTGGCAACCAGCACGCGCGTACCATGATGCGCCGCAGCATCTCCCGAACCACCCAGCACTTTGTTGCGGATGATAAAGGCGGTGCCAAAAGCCATCAGGCCTGCCAACGCAAATAAAATTAGGGATCGTCCTGTCATGTTTTCCTGCCTGTCCTGTCTCTGTTTGAGCTGTGTAAAGCCCTCATGCTCACCTACCAGTAAATCATAGGTTTGTTAACGTTCTGTTAATAATTAAAGCAATAAAATATTGTTTTTCTTCAATTTTTATCCAATTTTGCATCGCATTAATCGGACATTTATTAATATTTTAGTAAGGAGTTTCTTGTGCTCAGCACTCACTGTCATTCCCACAGAAGCGGGAATCCAGAAGTTAGGATTTAGAAGATTCCCGTTTACACGGGAATGACAACAAAGATGGTAAGGGAGAAGAAGTGAGGCAAGCAGGCCGAGCGGTCGTGTACGTGTCTCGCCGAAGCCCGCAGGGCGAAGGCGGATGCACGGAGCGAAGCATAAAAGTGCAGCGCAGGAACGATCACAAAAGCCTAAGCCCCTTTCTGCTTTTTTGTTCCTACGAGGAATGCGAGGCGACGTGTAGAAGACCTACACGAGCCCGAAGCATGACGACGTAGGGGGGAAAAACAGAAAGGGGTTAGCCGTGGATTTTGCGTGGTGCGGGATTAATCCGCTCCGGTCGACCGATAAAGTAGCCCTGGAACAGATCGACATTCGCCGCCACCATCGCCTGATACATCTCCGCCGATTCGATGCTTTCCGCAATCACGGTGATGCCGCGCTTACGGGCATAGCGAATCAGCTTGTAGAGATCGTCCTTGTCTTCGGTGGAGGTGATGGCCTGATCCAGCTTGATGAAGTCCGGCTTCACCATCTTGATCAGTTCTTCGCCGTGCATCCGTGTGTGAATATCATCCAGCGCAATGCCGTAGCCTTGCGAACGGCAATAGCTGGCAATCGCTTCCAGATGGTCGATATGCAGGTTCATTTGCGACTCGGTGAGGTCGAGCACGATATTCTTCGCCGGTACACCGTAATGCTGAATATCTTCCGACAAGCCTTTGAGATAAATTTCCGGGCGATGAATAAAACCGGGAATGAAATTGATAAACAGGGTACGGTCGCGGTCGCCTTCAATAAAGGCTTCAATGGCTTTGCTGTGCAGGTAGCGATCAACCCGGTATTCCAGTTTCAGCGCCTTGCTTGCCTTGATGATCTTTGCACCGTCGATCATCGTCCCGTCCGGATTCTCGATGCGCGCATAGGCCTCGTAACCAAACACTTTGCTGCGTTTATCAACAATCGGCTGCAGGAAGCATTCCACCCGGTTATGCAGCAGCGCTTCGCCCAGCCACATATTCTCGGCAACCACATCCAGCTCTTTGAACGGACGCAGGTTGTCCTCAATCGCTTCCAGCGCAGGACGTTCCTCTGAATCTATCACCGCCACGTATACCTCTTCTTCGGTGGTACTGGCCTCCACTGCATGTTTGAGACGCTGCCATTGGCGATACCAATCGTCTTCAGCATAGGTGGCATAGTAACTAATGTCCTGCTGCTCAA
>JAUIJX010000173.1 GCA_030430795.1 Alphaproteobacteria bacterium
TTGAGTTGATTCATCAGTGAGGCCGCATCCTGAATGGATGTGTCCGGCTGAATGTAGCGTGGGTTCGGGGTCATGATATCTTTAATTTGCATGCTTGCCTCCTTTAAGGCTGAGGGTGGTCTTTTAAATGTGTGTGTGAGGAGAAAATCCGTAGCACAGAACATGTTGAAAAGCAAGGAAGTGCCGTTGTGCAGAGCAACAAAGCATGGTGAATTTTTACCCCTTCCGGGCCATAGGGAACAGGCGTATCGTTGGTCTCGGGAGGAGTATTATGACACAGGATTTTGCATTGCTGACGGTGCTGCAGGCACGTAGTTGGATTGGTACACGCTTTCGACATCAGGGGCGGATAAAACGCTCCGATGCACATGGTGGCGGCGTCGATTGTCTGGGGTTGATTGCCGGGGTGGCGAGAGAGCTCTCGCTGACGGACGGAAGCGGACAGCCGCTCTCTGATTTCGATGAGCGTAGCTATAGCAAAATGCCGGATGGTAGCTATCTGTGTCAGCGTCTGGATGCGCTGATGGAGCGTGTGTCGCTGGCGGATATGGATGTCGGTGACGTGGTAGTGTTTCGGCTGGATCATAACCCACAACATCTGGCGATTGTATCACCGTATAACGGCGATGCGTTCGGGATGATTCATGCCTATGCGCCAGCGCGCAAAGTGGTGGAGCACCGGATGGATGAGAGCTGGAAGGAGCGGCTCTATGCCGCTTTTCGTTTTCGACCGAATAGCGCTTGAAGAATTTATTGGCTGCACTATGTGTAGGGGAGAACCTTAACGGAGTGCTCCGATGAAACTCTATGTGTATGACCATTGCCCGTATTGCGTGAAAGCGCGTATGATCTTCGGGCTGAAGGATATCCCGTTTACGCTTGAAACATTGCTCAATGACGATGTGCAGACGCCGACCAGTATGATCGGGCAGAAGATGGTGCCGATCCTGCAAAAGGACGATGGCTCCTATATGCCGGAGAGTATGGATATTGTGCATTACATCGATGAAGGATTCGGTGACGGGAAAGTGCTGACCGGAAAGAGTAACCCGGAGGTGGTAGCGTGGACAAACTCCCGCGATTATCTCTATAAGCTGGCAATGCCGCGCTGGGTGAAAGCGCCGCTTGAAGAATTCAAAACGGAAGGCGCGCGGCAGTTCTTCATTGAGAAGAAGGAAGCGATGATCGGGCCGTTCTCCGAGAATCTCAACGATACGCCGGAATTGAAAGAACGTGCAGAAGCGCATTTGCAACGGTTGGATGGATTGATTCAGTCGGACGAGGCGATCAACGGCACATTATCCGAGGACGATATTCATGTGTTCGCAATGCTGCGCAGTCTGTCGATCGTGAAAGATATGGCGTATCCGGCCAAGGTGGATGCTTACCGCAAGCGTATGGCGGAGAAAAGCGGGGTGCCGCTGCATGACGATATTGCGATCTAATTGAATTTATAGATGTAGACGGCTTTGACCTCTTTGGGTTTCAGCTTGAGGCGGAATTTGTTTTTCTCGGTGCCAATCAGGCGAAGCTCGGAATCGAATTTCCCGGTTTTGGGATCGAAGTTGAGCGACAGACCTTTGGTGACTTCGTAGCTGACGCGGTTCTGACCGTTGCTTTCCTGTTGTTCACGGAAGTACGACATGTTCGGCGCGGTGAATTCCGTACCGACGAAGTTGACGTCCAGTGCTTCACCAGAATAGGGATCGATGACACCAGCAGGCCTTGAGTGTTGCCCGGTGATGTAGGAGTCCTGACTGTTAATGCTTATCGGGTCCATGTGCCGCGATACGGGTTCTGCCTTTGCCTGCATAGAGCCTGTGATTAGCGCGGCACTTATCAAGCATCTCAGTGCTTTTCTAAATTCGTGCCTCATACCCTTCAGTGTATTAAAATAGGGTTAAATATGCGTTAACATTCCCTCTCTTTTTATGCTGCAACTGCGAGATAAGCTGCAGATTTGCTGGGGTATGTTGCAATTGCGAAGGAGGGATTAATTGCCTAAAAATTATGCAATTACTGTAAGAGTGGAAACCACGAGCTGATGTATTTCAGGCGGAACAGCGAATAGACAGCAAAGAAGAAACACAGCAGCACAATGAACTGCCCAAAACGAATTTTTTTTTTCAGTCCTGTTGGCTCTTTTTCGTTGCTCACATAGCTCTCCGTTAGCTGGCCTTGGCGATTGCCTGATTCAGGTCTGCTATAATATCATCCACGTGCTCAATGCCAATCGAAATTCGCAGCACGCTCGGGCCGGAGCCGACCTGCTCCTGCATTTCCGGCGTTAACTGGCTGTGAGTGGTCGATGCCGGGTGGATGATGAGGGTGCGGGTGTCACCGATATTGGCGACGTGGCGGATCATTTCCACCGATTCCACGATGGTTTTCGCAGCTTCGTAGCCACCTTTGGCACCGAAAGTGAAGACGGCACCATAACCTTTGTGACTATATTTACTGGCGGTGGCGAAGTTCTTGCTGGATGGCAGGCCACAGTACGATACCCAGGAAACATCCGGGTGTTCGGTCAGCCAGTTGGCGACGGTCAGGGCGTTCTCGCTATGGCGTTCCATGCGCAGCGCCAGCGTTTCCAGCCCGTTTAAGGTCATGTAGGCGTTCATCGGGCTTTGGCAGTTGCCGAGATCGCGCAGGCCAACGGCGTGGCAGCGGACAGTGAAGGCCTGATCGCCGAATTTTTCGTGCAGATTGATGTTGTTGTAGGACGGTTCCGGCCCGGCCATCAGCGGGAATTTATCGTTCTGCGACCAGTCGAACTTGCCGCCTTCCACTACGACGCCGCCCATAGAGCTGCCGTTGCCGCACATGAATTTGGTGGTGGAGGAGATAACGACATCCGCACCCCATTCGATCGGGCGGATCAGGTATGGTGTGGCCATCGTGTTATCAATAATCAGCGGGATACCAGCGTCATGCGCAATGGTGGCGAGTGCCTCAATATCGCAGCAATGGCCTTCCGGGTTGGCGAAGCTCTCTGCGTAAATGGCGCGGGTTTTATCGGTGATGGCTGCTTTGACCTCGTCCAGATTCATGGGATCGACAAAGACAGCTTTCCAGCCGAATTGCTTGACTGAGTTTTTCAGCATGTTGACGGTGCCGCCATAGATGCGGCTGGAGGTGACGAATTCATCGCCGGATTGCAGCAGGTTGAACAATGCCAGCAGGATGGCGGAAATACCGGAAGAGCAGGCTGTGGCACCCGTGCCACCTTCGAGTGCGGCGATGCGTTTTTGTAATGCGTCAACGGTCGGGTTGGTCAGACGGGAATAAACGTAGCCCAATTGATCGAGCGAGAAGAGGTCGGCGGCGTGTCCCGTGTCTTTGAACTGATAGCAGGCGGTTTGATAGATCG
>JAUIJX010000017.1 GCA_030430795.1 Alphaproteobacteria bacterium
GCTATAGTAGCACCCAAAGAGATAAGAAAGTGTAAATAACTCAACTATATTTAGCCTGTTTCCGAGACCTGTTCAACCGCGCCCTTTTCCCGCGCCGCCAGCGCCGCCGACATGAATTCATCCAGCTCTCCGTCCAGCACCGCCGCGGTGTTGCTAGTCTCTACGCCGGTGCGCAGATCCTTGACCATCTGGTAGGGGTGGAGCACGTAGGAACGAATCTGGTGCCCCCAGGCATTGTCGGTTTTTTGCGCGTTAGTGGCATCCGCCGCCTCTTCGCGCTTACGCAGCTCCAGCTCGTAGAGTTTCCCCTTGAGCATCGACATGGCCTCGGCCTTGTTTTTATGCTGGGAACGGGAGTTTTGTGACTGCACCACCACCCCGGTCGGGATATGGGTAATGCGGATGGCGCTGTCGGTTTTGTTGACGTGCTGCCCACCCGCCCCGGAGGCGCGGAAGGTATCGATGCGCAGGTCTTTATCCAGCACCTCGATCTCAATACGATCATCGACCACCGGTGTGACCCAGACACTGGCAAAGCTGGTGTGGCGGCGAGCATTGCTGTCATACGGGGAGATGCGCACCAGACGGTGAACGCCGGATTCGGTCTTGGCCCAGCCATAGGCCTGAAACCCGGCAATTTTAATGGTGGCAGATTTGATACCCGCCTCCTCGCCCGGCTGCTCGTCCACCAGTTCGGTGGTGAAGCCCTTGTCTTCTGCCCAGCGCATATACATACGCAGCAGCATCGACGCCCAGTCCTGACTCTCGGTGCCGCCCGCGCCGGGATGCACTTCCAGAAAGCAGTCATTACCATCGGCCTCGCCGGAAAACAGGCTTTCCACTTCCAGCGCCGCCAGCCGGGCGCGGATTTTCTCGAGCGCCGTTTCGGCTTCGCTCACCAGTGCTTCGTCGCCCTCCTCCTCGGCCATTTGCGCCAGCTCCAGATTATCCTGAAACTCAGCATCAAGATCGTTATAGGTACTCAGGATATTCTCCAGATGCGTGCGCTCCTGCATCAGCGTTTGCGCCTTCTGCTGGTCGTTCCACAAATCCGGGTCTTCTACGAGCGTGTTCAGCTCTTCCAGACGTGCGAGGGCTGCATCCCAGTCAAAGATACCTCCTCAGCAGTTCCTGTGACTGCCTGATCGTATCCGCAAGTATCTGGATTTCCGCTTTCATGTGTTCTCTAGTACCCGCGCGCGGCGGGGTCTGTCAATAGAGCGTGCCGGTGCCAGCACCGGTCGGGCCAAAACGACGCGCCGGACGTGCCCCGGTCACCTCACGGTTGGAGCGGTAACCCTGATAGCGATTTTCCTGATGACGAATCGCCGCCGGGACATCTTCCGGCGCAATCGCCTGAAATCCCTCCGGCTGCTGCATGGGCATCCCGCCCGTCACTGCCGGATCATAGACACCGGAATTGATGACGTTCCCGTTTTCATCCGTATAAACCAACGGGTATTCGCCTTCAGTGACCGCCATGTCATCCGCCTCATCCCCAGGGATGAAGATGGAACCACCATAGAGGAAAGCCTCGGTGATGGTGCCGCCACTCTCAATGCCCGGAATCGGCGGCATGCCGGTGTAGCGATCGACTACCATATGCTGAATGCCTTTCGGTGTGCGGAAGCCTTTGACCGGGCGATCATCAAGCGCCGTCTTCATGACATCGATGAAGGCCGGGAGCGCCACGCGTCCGCCAGTCTCACGCGAGCCGAGACTTTTAGGCTGGTCGAAACCAATATAGACCCCCACCACCAGATCCGGGGAGAAGCCCATGAACCATGCATCGCGGCTGTCGTTGGTCGTCCCGGTTTTCCCTGCCAGCGGCTTACCGATGCGGCTGGCGGCGGTGGCCGTACCACGCTGCACCACGCCCTGCAACAGCGAGGTGACCTGATAGGCGATGCGCGGATCGAGCACACGCTCACGCTCGTCCTTGGTGCGCGGCGGCGCATAACTACTGAATTTTTGCCCCGGTTGCGCGGCACAGGCCGGGCATGAACGATCGTCCAACCGGAAGATGGTTTCACCCTTTTGATTGTCAATGCGTTCAATGAACGCTGGCTTTACTTTGAGGCCGCCATTAACGATCATACCGTAGGCCGAAGCCAGACGCAGCAATGTGGTTTCCTGCGCACCCAGCACCATCGAGTAGTTGGCTGGCGGGTCGTCATAAATACCGAAACGCTCCGCCACTTTCACAATGCGATGAATGCCAAGCATCTGCGCCAGACGCACAGTCATGACGTTGCGGGATTTCTCCAACCCCATGCGCAGAGTGGCCGGACCCAAGAAATCGCCGCCATAGTTTTTCGGGCGCCATAGCGGCAACCCCGGCCCCTGATAGATTTCGACCGGCTCATCCACCACAATGGAAGACGGAGTGAAGCCACGCTCTAACGCGGTGAGATAGACGAACGGCTTGAAGGCAGAACCCGGTTGACGCTTCGCCTGCGTGACCCGATTGAACTCATCCTTACGCGGATCATATCCCCCCGCCATCGCCAACACCTTTCCGGTTTTCGGCTGCAGGACAATCAGTCCGCCATTGACCTTCGGCACCTGAATCAGATCATACACATCGTCTTTTTCGGCAGGCACCACCAGCACGATATCTTTGGCCGTCACCACATCCTTCGGGTCTTTCGGCTGCGAGCCCATGCGCCCGGTCTTGAGCACACGGCGCGCCCATTTCATGCCGGAGAATGGCAGCTTCGCTTTTTCACCATCGCGGAAGCCGATGACGGCATGGTCTTTCTCCACCGTCAGCACCACCGCCAGCTTTTGTTTATCGTATACAGACGCACCTTCTTTGGCGTATTCGTTTAGCTCATCCTGCCAGCCTTCCAGCACTGCCACCTGCCCCAACGGCCCGCGATAGCCATGACGAAGATCATAGGCAATCAGGGCATTGCGCAGTGAATTATCGGCCAGTTTCTGCATGTCCGGATTCATGGTGGTGCGCACGAACAGGCCGTGTTCATAGACCCCCTCCGTGCCATATCTTTCTACCAATTCACGCCGCACTTCTTCGGAGAAATATTCGTCATTCACATGCGATTTATCATCACTCTCGTAAATCACTAGCTCTGCCGCTTTGGCGCGCTCCGCCTCCGAGAGGTTGATGTAACCGTCATCATACATACGCTCCAGCACGTAGTTCCGGCGGCCAACAGCACGTTCTTTATGGAAGCGCCGGTCGTAGTTGGCCGGAGCTTTCGGCATCGCCGCCAGCAGCGCCATTTCCTCGGTGGAGAGTTCTTCCAGCGTCTTATTGAAATACTGATCCGCCGCCGCGACCACCCCATACGTTCCCATCCCCAGGTAAATCTCGTTGAGGTAGAGCTCCAGAATCCTGTCTTTATTGTAGAGCTTGGTAATGCGGTAGGCGATGATGGCCTCCTTGATCTTACGCGACAAGGATTTCTCATTGGTGAGCAGGAAGTTCTTCGCCACCTGCTGCGTAATGGTCGACGCACCAACAAGCGATTTGTTCTGACCGATATTGGTGATGTTGTCGACGGCGGCGCGCACGATCCCCATCGCGTCGATACCGGTGTGGTGATAGTAATTCTGATCCTCCGCCGCGATGAAGGCGTGGATCAGCTTGGTCGGCATATTTTCCAGCGGCATGAAGATACGCCTCTGGGTGGCGTATTCTGCCATCAGGTGTCCGTCATCGGCATAGAGGCGCGTGGTGCCCGCCGGGGTATATTGCGTTAGCTTGCTGTAATCCGGGAGGTCGCGGCCAAAATAATAAAAGAGCGGAATGGCAAGCAGCAGCCCGACCGCCGTCATGCTGACGCCGATGGATGCCAGGGTGATGAATATGCGTGTCCCTCGACTCATGGCTTGCCTGTGTTATTTCATTCGCTGCGCGTTTTTACACGCAACAGCACGTTTCGTCCAGTTTCTAAGCACTTAGAACCCCGATGATGCCTGTTTTTCTTTAAAGTAGCTGTCCAGACCATACAGAATTGCCTTGCTGACCTTCGATTTATAGTCCGCCGTGCGAATGCGCCTATCTTCCTCCGGATTGGAGATGAAGCCGATCTCCACCAGCACCGACGGAATGTCCGGCGCTTTCAGCACACGGAAACCCGCAAACCGATGCGTGTTACGTAATAATGTTACCCCGCTCTGCTTACATTGTTTGACCAGCGTTTCCGCCAGCTCCGATGATTTGTTCTTGGTTTCGCGCTGCGCCAGTTCGATCAGAATGCCCGCCACTTCCTCATTCTCATGACTCAGATCCATACCGGAAATAATATCGGATTTGTTTTCCTGTTCCGCCAGTGCCGCCGCTTCTTCATCCGACGCTTTTTCCGCTAACGTATAGATGGACAGACCACTGGTGCGCTTGCCCCCCGGCGCCGTATCAGCATGCAGCGAAATAAAGATATCACCTTTTGCCTTACGCGCCAACTTCACCCGGTCATGCAGCAGGATGAACTCGTCTTCCTCACGCGTCAGCACCACGCGGTAACGCCCGGAACGCAGCAGCTCACTCCGCAGTGCCCTGGCGTAATCCAGCGTGATATGTTTCTCATACCCGCCGCGGCCTTTGGCGCCAGGGTCTTTTCCACCATGCCCAGCGTCAATAACGATGATCGGCTTGCGTGCCTCTTTGGCCACCTGCTCCGGCTTGAGGATAGGAATCGGATAAATGCTGCCCTGCTGACCATTATCCCCGGTGGAAACCGTGCCCGACAATGGCACCAACTCCAGTACCACCCGTTCCGGCTGGTTGCCGGTGGCGGTGAAGTGATGCATGCTGGCGGTCTTGAGCGGGCGCGCCAGATCGATCACAATGCGCGAGGTGTCGGCATCGAACTGCCCGAAGCGCAGGCTTTTGACGATGCTGCCGCGATAATCCGACGGCAGATAGACCCCGGTGCCTTTATTGGTATCAAAATCCACCACCAGACGGTCAGGATTCTGTAACATAAAGACTTTCTGATGATGTAGCGTCTCGCTGGTATGGAAGACAATATACTCAGATGCACCTTTCTGGCGGATTTCCGTTTTGGTGATCACCGGCAGCGCCCATCCGGCAGAAGCCGGAAAAATCATTATAGTACAAACTATTAATAACCATGATACGCTTGGGCAGCGGTGCCACATACAGGTCTTTCCTTACCGTGCAATTTTGATGTACAGGACGCTTGATTCTCATATGACATCCGTACTATAGTCCTTGTCAACGATAAGAACGTTAAATATTTGGAGGCGCACACGCAAAGGAATCATTCAGGCAGGTTTACCGCTGAACCACGAAGCGTGCGCGTATATTTTTGAATTCAGAATTTCACACAGTAGCGGCCAATGCCGCTTTGTATGGATTACAGGCCAGGCTGGACGTGCGGTATGATGCCGCAGCGCGAAGCCTTGTCGACGATTTTTTGACGACACACGTCTCTCACACAGCATCCGACATAGCACTGACCCCTGACTCCGGAAAAGCCGAGCGGGCCGGCATGATCGCATATGTCATCCATGCTGGAGACGATAACAACCAACATCGCTTCCTGACACATGTCGGATTAATGAATACAGCTCATCCACCTTATTTTCATCCCCACTGCCACGAGGCATCGTCGGAACGACGAGCGCCACGGTCGTGCGGGCTCTCGGGTGCGGACGGCTTTATACATGACCACCTCCATACAGGCTCGCCTGTTGAGACATGCAGGAAGGAGGCGACATACCACTGATGGAGTAAACTCATGTCTAAATGCATGTTAATCGATGCGTTGCATCCCGAAGAAACCCGCGTTGTCATCACCGACGACCGACACAATATCGAAGAATTCGATTTCATCACCACCGCGAAAAAGCAGATTAAAGGCAATATTTATCTTGCCAAAGTGACGCGCGTGGAACCCTCCCTGCAAGCCGCCTTCGTTGAATATGGCGGCGATAAGCAGGGCTTCCTGTCCTTCTCCGAAGTACATCCGGATTATTATCAGATTCCAGTGGCCGACCGCCAGAAACTGCTGGAAGAACAGGATCGCCTGAATCGCGAGGAAGCCGAGAAGCTCGACCGCGAGGAGGAAGAGGAAGAAGAAGATAAAGGCAAGAAGCGTACACGTCGCCGCACGCGCCGGTCTTCCAGCCGTGGCGGAAAGAAAGACAACGCCGCAGAAGCGGACGCCGGTGACGACAGCGCCGAAGACGCCGTTGCTGCCGCCGATACCGATGAAGCAGCTTCCGACGATGACGACAAGCCGAAGGCAAAGAAAACACGCACGCGCCGTCGCCGTACCCCTGCCGCCAAGAAATCTCAGGATCTGGCAGCCGACGCGATTTCCACGTCTTCCGACGTGATCGACGAAGACGAGGAGAGCGACGAGCCAGCGGAAACACCGGATACGATTGAAACCGCCAGCGAGGAAGAAGAGATCGAGCAGGCGCGCAGCAAGTCCACCAACTTCTCGAAGCGTTACAAGATTCAGGAAGTGGTGAAGCGCGGGCAGATCATGCTGGTGCAGGTGGTCAAGGAAGAACGCGGCAACAAAGGTGTGTCGCTGACTACGTATATTTCGCTGGCTGGGCGTTATTGCGTGCTGATGCCGAACTCTTCCAAGGAAGGCGGGATCTCCCGCAAGATCGGCAAACATGACGAGCGCAAGCGTCTGCGTTCCATCACCTCCGAGCTGCGCGACAAGCGCGGCATGAGCGCGATTATCCGCACGGCGGGGATCGGCCGCACCAAGGCCGAGATCAAACGCGACTACGAATATCTGATCAAGCAATGGAGCCAGATTCGCGAAGATGCGCTGGCCGCCTCCGCACCGGCGCTGGTGTATGAGGAAAGCAATATTCTGAAACGCTCGATCCGTGACTATTATAATGCGGATATCGAGAAGGTGATGGTGCAGGGTGACGAGGCGTATAAGACCGCCAAGGAATTCATGAAGATGATCATGCCGTCGCATGCGCCGCGCGTGAAACAATATAAAGAGATCACACCGCTGTTCAGCGCGTATGATGTGGAATCGCAATTGCAGTCGATGTATCAACCGGAAGCGAAGATGCGCTCCGGCGGCTACGTGGTGATCAACCACACGGAAGCGCTGATCTCGATCGACGTGAACACCGGGAAATCTACCACTGAACGCAACGTCGAAGAAACAGCGCTGAAGACCAATCTGGAAGCGGCCGCGGAAATTGCCCGGCAATTGCGCCTGCGCGATCTGGGCGGGTTGATCGTGATCGACTTTATCGACATGTTCTATGGCCGTAACCGTCGCGCCGTGGAACGTGCATTTAAGGATGCGCTCAAATCCGACCGCGCGAAGATTCAGGTGGGGCATATCAGCCCGTTCGGCCTGCTGGAATTATCACGCCAGCGCATCCGTCCAAGCCTGAGCGAGACGACGACCAACTCCTGCCCGCACTGCCACGGCACCGGGTTGATCCGCTCCAAGGAGTCGCTGTCCATTGAGATCGTGCGGATTCTGGAAGAAGATGCCAGCAGCGGTAACTACCGCGAGCTGCGCGTCTCGGTGAGTCCGGAGCTGGCCGTGTTCATGCTGAACCAGTCACGCAAGCATCTGACGCAAATCGAAGAAACCTACGGGGTGACGATCATCATCAAGAGCGAGCATGAGCTGACGATCAGCGAATATAGCATTGAGAAGATTCAGCATTCCGGTAACCGTGAGAAGATGGACAGCCGCACCAACAATGGTAAGCGCGAATCTCGCCGCGGATCACGCGGAGGACGCCGTTCACGCGGGGGACGCAACCGTGACAGACGCGGCCAGGACGCTGAGTCTGACGCACCGGAAGCGGATGCAGAAGACAACGATTCTCAGATGGATGCGAATGACGCCGATGACGCCACTGCAGAAGAGGATGCGCCGAAGCGTTCTTCCCGTCGCCGCGGGTCACGCGGAGGCAAGAAGGAAGACGGGCGCAGCCGTCGGGGCGGACGACGCGGTGGTAAGCGCAAAGATGAGGACGATGCGCCTTCCGATGATGGCGACACCGCGCAGGAAACCGTCGAGGACAGTCAGCCAGAAACCGCTAATGACAGTGCCGACACGGCACCGGCACCGGAGCCTAAGAAGGAAACCGCGTCTGCCGTCTCTAACGTGATTGCGATTGAAGAAGAGGAAGACGACGACCGCCCAAAGCGCAAAGGCTGGTGGAGTAAAGTGGTATCGTAGTTTTTTGTGATGCCCCTGCACGCGCCTGCTGCGCTTAGCAATGGGCGTGGCTCAAGGCTGGCTCGGTCTCCTGACCTCGCTTCTTTTTCCTTACTGGCATTATGGTGGTTGGTTTTTTAACTACTGCTTTAGCCAGTGATGGAGGCGTTCGACGGCGCGTTCGATGTCGGCAAGTTCTCCGCTGAAAGAAAAGCGCACATAGTCATGCCCGCGTGATTCATCGAAGTCGTTGCCGGGTACGGCGCAGACACCGGCTTCATGCAACATGCGACGGCAGAAGTCTTTGCTGTCGCGGCTGAAATCACTGATATCGGCATAGATATAAAAAGCACCATCCGCCGTGCTGAGCTTAGTCAGCCCCGCTTCCTGCAGCCCTTTGATGAGTACGTCGCGGTTGGCGTCGTAGCTTTCCACCACCTTATCCAGCGCGTCCAGATGATCGAAGACCTTGAGCGCAGCATATTGCGAAATGGCCGGTGGCGAGATGAAGAAATTCTGTAGCAGCGATTCGAATGCGCGCGTCAACGACTGCGGCACCACCGCCCAGCCCAAACGCCAGCCGGGAAGGAGAAAATATTTGGAGAAGCTGTTCATGACGAACGCGCTGTCGGAATATTTGAGGACGCTGGTGGCTTCCTTGCCGTAGGTGACGCCGTGGTAGATTTCATCCGAGATCAGGCGGATGCCTTCGGCCTCGCACTGCGTCGCTAGCGTTTCGAGATCACCCTCCGGCATCATGGTGCCGGCCGGGTTGGACGGGCTGGCGATGACCATCCCCTTCACACCGCCTTTAACCGGCGCCAGCATTTCCCAGCTCGGCTGGAAATTCTGCGCAGCATCGGTATCGAGGAACATCGGGTTGAGCGAACAGGCCTTCATGATGTTGGGATAGGCCGGGTAGCACGGGCGACCGATGGCGATGGACGCGCCCTCGTCGAACGCCGCCAGCATGGTCATGACAAAGGCAGCCGACGAGCCAACTGTGACGAAAATTCGCGAGACCGGAATTTCCAGCCCGTAGCGCTCGTGGTAGAATTGTGCGATGCGCTCACGCAGCTGCATCATGCCGCGCGCATCGGTGTAGCCGAGCGGGGCGGTGTTAATCAGCGTGGAGAGATAGTCCAGCACCGGACGCGGCGCCGTCTGCCCCGGCTGGCCGAGCGACAGATGCACAACATCCTGCCCCGCAGCCGCTACCAGCTCCGCTTCCCGGAATGCTTCCATGACCTCAAAAGGCCGGATATCGCTTCTACCTGCTTGTTTCATATCATCCTCTTCTGTTTTCCCCTTAGCGGGAAAAGTCTCATAAATCAAGCCGGGGCGTTGTAAAAACCAAGAATTCATACTATTTATAAGGCATGCGTTTTTTCCTTATCCTCCTGCTCAGCATGAGCGTGGTCTGCCTCAGCGCCGCCAATGGGCGCGCCGGGTTGATCCGTGACGCCGAGATCGAGCAGACCGTGCGCAACCTGGCCTCTCCCCTGTTTGAGAGCGCCGGACTGACACCGGAATCCGTACGAATCTTTCTTGTGCAGAATGACTCCATCAATGCGTTTGTGGCCGGGGGCAGCAATATCTTTTTACACACCGGGCTGCTGCTGAATATGGAGTCACCGGAGATGCTGGCAGGCGTGATTGCGCACGAGACCGGGCACATTGCGGGCGGCCATCTGGCGCGCGGTGCTGAACAACTGCAGCGCGCGAGCCTTGGCGCGGTGATCAGCTATGTGCTGGGCGCGGCGGCGGTGGCAGCCGGTGCCGGGGATGTCGGCGCAGCGATTATTTCCGGCGGTGGCAACACGGTGGAGCGTGGACTACTCTCTTTCTCCCGTACTAACGAGAACAGCGCCGATCAGGCCGCCCTCTCCTATCTGACCGCCAATCATATTTCAGCGTCCGGGATGCTGGATACGTTCCAGTTGCTGCGTCGTCAGGAGAAGCTGCATTACGGTCAGCTCGACCCGTATGCTATTACCCACCCGCTGAGTAAGGAGCGGATTAATAATGTGCGTGATTTCCTGAGCCGCTCGGAACTGGCAGAGGTGCAGATGTCGCAGGCAACACAGGATATGCACGCACGGATGGTGGGCAAGCTGGAAGGGTTTCTGCTGGACCCGGTTCAGGTGTTGCAACGCTATCCGACGAACGACACGTCGTTGAAGGCACGCTATGCACGGGCGGTTGCCCATTACCGCCGCACCAACCTGACGCAGGCGCTCTCGGAAATGGACGCATTGCTGGCCGAGCATCCGAACGATGCATTTTTCCACGAAGCCAAAGGGCAATTCCTGTTTGAAAACAATCGGATTCCGGCAGCAGAGAAGGAATATGGCAAAGCATTGGAACTGGCACCGGATCAACCCCTCATCCGCACCGGATACGCACAAACGCTGATCGCCAGCAACGATACTGCAAAACAGCAGAAAGCAGCGGAAAATTTAGAAATTTCCGCCAAGCAGGATGACAGTTACGGCCTGACCTGGCATTTACTGGCGGGCGCCTATACCAAACTCGGCAAAACCGGACTGAAGCATCTGGCACTGGCGGAGAAATCAGCGCTGGAAGATGATTTTGAAATCACGCGAGCACAAAGTAAGCTGGCGATGGAGCATCTTGACCGTCAGGACCCGTCCTATATCCGTGCCAGCGACCTCAATAATCTGGCGATTCGCGAAATTGCCAAGAAAGAGGATGAAGAAGGACGGATTTTCAGGTAACATATCTTCTTTATTCAACGAATACCTATCTATTATTGTTCTTTTGGAGGAGTTTACATGACGTTTCTTATCCGTGCGTTTCTCGCATTCACCCTGTTATTTACCTCGCAGGCTCTGGCGTTCGACCAGAAAGAAAAAGAGGAAATTCAGACGATTATTCGTGAATATCTGGTCGGGAACCCGAATGTCATGCTGGAGATCATGCAGGCGATCCAGAAAAATGAGATTGCAAAGCTGCAGGAAGCGTCCAAGCAGGCTTTAGATGAGAACCGCGAAGGGCTGTATAACGACAAATACTCCCCGTCCATCGGCCCGAAAGACGCCAAAGTCACGATCGTTGAGTTTTTCGACTATAATTGCGGCGCTTGTAAGATGATGTTTACGTCGCTGAACGATTATCTCAAAGAAGATAAGAATGTGCGCATTATCTTCAAGGAATTCCCGATTTTCGGTCCTGGATCCGAATATCCGGCACGGGTGGCACAAGCCATTTACCAAAAAGAACCGGATAAGTATTTCGATTACCACAGCATGCTGATGAAGCATCAGGGGCGCGTAGACGATGCCGCCGTTCGTTCCGTGCTGACCAAGATGGGCATGGAAGTGGATGAAATTATCGCTCTGTCCAACACCGATGCCATTGTTCAGTCTCTGGAAGCCAACAAAGCACTGGCTACCAAGATGAGAGCGAGCGGCACACCGATGGTCATCGTGGGTGACGAGGTGGTGCCACATGCACTCGATCTGGTGTCGCTGCGCCAGAAGGTGAAAGAACAGCGCGCCAAATAGTCCTGATTTTGGCTCCCCGTATTTGAGTTTATGCTTGCGGGGAGCCATAAAGCTGCTTATGTTATTGCCCTGTTCGCAACCCCGTAAGGTTGCATCCTTTAACACTAGGTAAGCGAGACTATTTATGACCCAATTCCGTCGTAGCATTATTGCAGGGCTGGCCATGATCGCCATGTGTGCAGGTTATGCACCTGCGCAGGCAGATAACAAAGACACTGCCCGTGACGAACGCCAGCAAATCATTAAGAACACATGGGGCAACTGCGTGCGCACCAAGTGGCAGGACACGCAGGATGACTGTGCACCTCCTCCACCGCCAGCTCCTCCGGTAGCGAAGGCACCTCCTCCGCCGCCACCGCCGAAGATTATGCTGGACCAGCGTACGATCTATTTCGATTTCGATAGCGCCGCTCTGACGCCGGAATCCATTTCCAAGCTGGATGCTCTGGTGAATATCATCAATGGGTCCAAGCGTATCCTGAGTGCCGGCGCCGTTGGGTATGCCGACCAGATGGGTAAAGAAGATTACAACGTGAAACTGTCTCAGCGTCGCGCTGCCGCCGTTGAACAGTATCTCGCCTCCCGTACCAAAATTAATACCGAGGTACTGGCAACTCGCGGTCTGGGTGAAACCAATTCGGTGACCAGCTGTGACAGCGTGAAAGGCCGCAATGACAAGATTGCGTGTCTGGCGAAAGACCGTCGCGTTGAGGTTGAATTCAAGTATCAGTAGATACGAGCTCAACCTGACAAAAGACAAAAGGGACTGCCGATGGCAGTCCCTTTTTTATTACCGCTTGGCCGTTGGTTGCTCCAAGCCTCATGAGGCCCGTATGTTCAGGTGGGTGCCGTGTAACCAAAGCCAGAGCCAAGGACAGGGACAGCTCCCTAAAAAAAGAATATCGGCCCAAGGGACATCGCAACCTGACGTACCGCGCAGTATAACTATTATATAATGAATTAGGCGATTTTTTCAATACGTTCCGCCATCTCCTCGAGATGGTCGGCAATTTCATTCATAGCCAGCGCCAGCGTCGCCTGCGCCTGTTGTCCGGCTTCCCCGTCATCCGCCGCCATCGGCGTGCCGATTCCAGCCAGTTTTTCATGCAATGCACCGGCTTCCTGACGCGCTTCGTACAGCTCATCGGCCAGCATGAGGCAGGTCATCACCAATGTCATCGCCTCGCTGGCTTTCGGCGTGATGCCCGCAACCTGCTCGGCACGCATGTTGACTTCTTCCGAGAGTTGCTCGACATGCGATTCCTGACCGTCATCACAGGCCAGTGTGTAATTATATCCGTTGACGGTGATTTCGAGCTTCTTCATGACGCCCCCTAGCCCATCATGTCTTCGATGACATGGATGGAATGGTCGAGGCGATCACCGGCATGTTTGGCGATGCGGCTTAATTGTTCGTAGCGCTCAGACTGGTTGTCGCAGAGATTGCGCAGGGACTGATTGTCTTTCTCCAGTTCAGCGATGTAGTCTTTGAGTTCAACCACCGATTCTTTCAACCCGTCGCGCTCGCCTTCCACCTCCTGATACCGGCGCTGCCATTTTTCAATGGAGGCAAGCAGCTTGGTTTCTTCCAGCCCTGGTTCCGCTGTCACGTTGCTGGCTGCATCCGCTACCGACTGGCGATAGCCGTCCAGCGCATGCTGCAGGCGCGTCAGGCTTCCGGCCAGACGATTGCCAGCATGCTGCATGGCGTCTTCCATATTGGTAAAGGACCCCGCAGAAATTTTTTCGACTGCCGCCACCGCACGTTCCGCTGCATTTGCAACGCTATCTCCCCCCTCATCATCCGGGTAGGACGGAAATAAATTATCCTGCGGTTGTGACATGTTGATCCTCTAATGTGATGTCATGCTAGTAGAAAGAAGTGGGGCGCGCAAGATGTTTGAGGCAACACTTGCGGAACAATTTCCAACGCATTTAAAAACATATAGAAACGATAAAAATGCATATTACTGTTTTCATTTAAGAACAAACCTGTATGGTCATGAACATACTGCAGGACACCTTGCGAATAGCTAATAAGTCACATAAATAACGAGTGGTTCTGATGCTTGCTGATACCGTTTCTTCCTCTCCCCTGACTCACCCTTCCGCCGACGCTGCTTCTCATCACGATATGGCCAATGCCATCCGCGCCCTCTCAATGGACGCCGTGGAGCAGGCCAATTCCGGGCATCCCGGCATGCCGATGGGCATGGCCGATGTCGCCACCGTGCTATGGGGCGAAGTGCTTAAGCATAATCCGGAACATACCGAATGGCCGGATCGTGATCGCTTCGTGCTGTCCGCCGGGCATGGGTCGATGCTGCTGTACAGCCTGATGTATCTGACCGGGTACAGCGATATCACGCTGGATCAGATCAAACAGTTCCGCCAACTCGGTGCACGTACCGCCGGGCATCCGGAATACGGACACGCGGCAGGGATTGAAACCACCACCGGGCCGCTGGGGCAAGGGATTGCCAATGCCGTCGGCATGGCACTGGCGGAACGGATGATGGCGTCACGATTCGGCGACAGCATCGTGGATCATTATACGTATGCGATTGCCGGAGACGGTTGCCTGATGGAAGGGATAAGCCACGAGGCTGCCTCCTTCGCCGGGCACCTGAAACTGTCCAAACTGATCGTGCTGTTCGATGATAACAATATCTCCATCGACGGGCCGACTTCGCTGTCAGTCTCCGATGACCAACTGGCACGGTTCACCTCTTACGGCTGGGATGTGATGGCGATTGACGGGCACGACCCGGTGGCCATTCTGGAAGCGATTTATCATGCGCGCACGACCGACAAGCCGTCGCTGATCGCCTGCAAGACGACGATCGGGAAAGGCGCACCGACCAAGGCCGGGAAATCTTCCAGCCACGGCTCCCCGCTCGGCTCGGAGGAAATTGACGGCGCGCGTGCAGCGCTGGGCTGGTCGCATGCGCCGTTTGAGATTCCAAAGGATATTCTCAGCAGTTGGCGCGCCACGACCGATAGCGGCAAAGACGAATACACCGCCTGGTGCAGCCGGTATGACGCGCTGGACGGGGACACCAAAGCCCTGTTTGAGCGCATGAATAGCGGCGATCTCGGCACGGACTGGCAGGCTGCCGCCGCCACACTGAAGAAGCAGCTGTCTGACGATCCGAAGAAAGACGCGACGCGGAAATCGTCCGGGAATGCGCTGGAAGTGCTGGTGAAGGCGATTCCGAACATGATCGGCGGATCCGCCGACCTGACCGGTTCCAACAACACCAACACCAGCTACAGCAAACCGATTACGGCAGAGGATTTCTCCGGCGATTATATCTATTACGGCGTGCGCGAGCATGCGATGGGCGCGATCATGAACGGGATGGCGCTGCATGGCGGCTTTATCCCTTACAGCGGCACGTTTCTGGTGTTCAGCGATTATGCCCGCCCGGCCATCCGCCTGAGTGCGCTGATGGAGCAACGGGTGATCTATGTGATGACACATGATTCGATCGGCCTCGGCGAAGACGGCCCGACCCACCAGCCGGTGGAGCATCTGGCCAGTCTGCGGGCGATCCCGAACCTGCTGGTGTTCCGCCCTGCCGACGGCGTGGAGACGCTGGAATGCTGGCAGTTGGCGCTGATGCATGATTCCACCCCTTCCCTGCTGGCGCTGAGCCGCCAGGGGCTGCCACAGGCACGGCTGGAATATACCGATGATAATTTATGCGCGCGTGGCGGCTACCTGTTGCATGACGCGCCAGACGCCAAGGCGACGCTGATTGCCACCGGGTCGGAAGTGATGCTGGCGGCAGAAGCCGCAGAGGCGCTGGCAGCAAAAGGCATCAACGTGCGGGTGGTTTCCATGCCGTGTACCGAATTGTTCGACCAGCAACCGGAAGCCTATCGCAAAGAGGTGCTGGGCAGCGCGCCGCGCATCGCCATCGAGGCGGCAAGTGGTTATGGCTGGGAGCGTTATATCGGCGAGAACGGTCATTTCATCGGCATGGCAGGTTTCGGCGCATCGGCACCGGCGGATAAGCTGTACGAGCATTTCGGCATCACCGCTCAGGCCATCATTGACTATGTTGAAGGGCTCTAGCCACCTGTTATCATGCAACCTCCCGTACAGATAGACACCATCAAACGACGATGGCGCAGTCTGTCCAAGGCTCAGCAGAAAAATTTCCGTCTGGGGTTGATGATCGTTGTCGGGATGGCGTTTTTTGCCTTTGCCCCGTTATTGATTCTGGGAGTGCTGACCGCCGTCTTTGTCAGCGCGTTTCCCGATACTGGATTCTCGCAAGCCATCCTGCGTTATATTCTGCAGGTGCTCAACACTGTTTCAAAGCAACCGGACACACCCACCTCCCCATTGAAGACGGAACGCAAAAACCTCATAAAACAGCTTGACCGAACCGGCCAGAAAGGTAATGAACTACCCACGGAGCGCGAGGATCATGTGCGTAGCCGTTTCCTCAGCCACGAGGAGTTCATGGCACGATTCGAACGCAATGACGATCATGACGCCGCTATCGATGTCGAGGCGGCGAAACGTGAATTCAAAGAAGAACTGGATCGATTGAAGAAGGAGATTGATGGTGAGTTGTAGAATCGGGATCAACGGATTGGGACGGATCGGACGCTGCGTGCTGAGAGCGCTAGCGGAAGAAGGATACGACGATATTGAAATCGCCGCCGTCAATGGCCCTGCCGCTACCGATGTCCACGCCCATCTGCTGTCTTACGATTCCGTGCATGGCGTGTTCCGCGACGTACGCGCCGAGGGCGATACGCTGCATATGGCCGGGCAATCCTTCCCGGTGTTCCATGAGCGTGACCCGCTGGCTGTCGATTGGGGCAGCGTGGGCGCAGACGTGGTGCTGGAATGCACCGGCAAGTTCACCAAGAAAGAGGATGCCGGGCTGCACCTGCAACGCGGCGCGAAGAAAGTGCTGATCTCGGCACCGGCGAAAGACGATGCGCCGACCTATGTCTACGGCGTGAACCACGACAGGATGCAGCCGGAAGATACGGTGGCGTCGATCGGTTCCTGTACCACCAACTGTCTGGCGCCGGTGGCGAAGATGCTGAACGATACGTTCGGGATTACGCAGGGATTCATGACCACGATCCACGCCTATACGGGCGACCAGAATCTGGTGGATGGCTCGCATAAAGATCTGCGCCGCGCACGTGCCGCCGCACTCTCGATGGTGCCGACCTCCACGGGAGCCGCGAAAGCGCTGGGGCTGGTGCTACCGGAACTGGCAGGCAAGCTGGACGGTACCGCGATTCGTGTGCCGACGCCGAATGTGTCACTGGTCGATCTGACCTTTACCAGCGACAAGCCTCTTTCCAAGGATGCGATTCATGCCGCGCTGGCAGATGCCGCTAATGGTGCAATGAAAGGGGTGCTGGCAACCTCCGATGCACCGCTGGTATCCATTGATTTCACGCATCACAGCGCCAGCAGTATCGTTGACCTCAGCGGCACGCATACGCAGGGCGAACATTTCGCGCGCGTGGCGTCATGGTATGACAATGAATGGGGTTTCTCCTGCCGTATGCTCGATATGGCGAGACTCGCCGCCAGTCTATAGACCGGAGACGTCAATCACAGAGGATTGCATGCTGAGGCGCTGGTATTTCTCCAGCATCTCTTTCGCAGCACCGGCTTTGCGGCGCTCGGCATACGCCATCGGGGTGTTACCCTGACCATCAGTCATGTACGGGTTCGCACCAAATTCAATTAGTAACGCAATCATATTGGCATCGTTGCGATAGGCAGCGAAATGGATGGCCGCCAGCCCTTTCTGGTTCATGGCATCCGGCTCAGCACCGTGTGTGAGCAACCATTCCACCATAGTGTACTGGCCATAACGCGCAGCCGCGACGATGGATGGCTCACCTGCCTTGCTGTATTGCTGCATATCGGTGCCAAGGCGCTTCAAGGCGCGCAGGGTAGCAATGTCACCGCGTTCTGCCGCGATGAAGGCAGCACGGTCCATGTCGTCGCGATGCTGGGCAATCGGCAGATGTTCGTTGTCACGATCATATTGTTTCTTGTAAATGGTCGATGGCAGAATCACCGACTTGAACTGAAACGGTGGTTTCGCCGGCTTACGGCGAACGAAACGCTTTTTTGGTTTCGGTTCTTCTTCCACCATATCAGTGTCTGGTTCCGGCGTCGTGTCAGCTGCCGGTTCTTCGTCATCTTCGAGTACCGGAGCAGAGGAGAAGAAACGATCGAATTCCGACATCGGATCCGGCGCATCACCGGTCGGCGCTTCGGCTTCGCCTGCGTCCGGTAGCGGCGGCAGGTCAAAATCCATCTCATCACTCGGTTGATCGTACTGGAACAGCACGTCCTGTTCCTGCGCCAATGCCGGAGCGGCAAATGCCAACACCAACAGCATCAGCAAAGGTAATACTTTATTATGGTCTATACTATGCATTGCCGTTTCACCATTAATATCAGGTAACTAATATAGCACAGATTACCAGCATCAGGTGAATAAAGGGTTAAGCAAAACACCACTTATGGTTCTCAGCACCGTAGTGTTGCATTTGTGTAACCTGCTGTTATTGACAGGAATTTGTCTATTGGGTGAGCTTTTTGATCTCTTTTTCGACCAGTTCTTCCACGATACCGGTCAGGTTGCTGTCCAACCACTGCTTCAGCATCGGACGCAGGGCTTCCAGCACCAGGTCTTCCACCGTTTCGCCCGAACGGAAATTCATCCCCGGATCACCTTTCTTGGCAGCCGGTTTCGGTTTATCGC